>JAURFU010000031.1 GCA_030834165.1 Verrucomicrobiota bacterium | reverse complement strand
TCACTGCGGGGGCATCCCCCTCGCCTTCCCGGTCCTCTGCAACGACCGCCAGGCCAAGGTGGGCGTCGCGGTCCGTGACGACGTCAAGAACCTCCGCGCCCGCGCGCCGTTCGACGACCGCGCCTTCATCGACATCGCGGACCACACCAAGAAGACCGGCCTGGTGAACACCGGACTGCAGGCCTTAGCCGCCCATTTCCTGGGCCTGCAGATGAAGAAGTCGAAGAAGGTGCAGACCTCGAACTGGGCCAAGCCGCTCGACGAGCGTCAGATCCAGTACGCCGCCAACGACGCCTGGTTCAGCCGCGAACTGTTCCTGAAGCTCGAGAAGGACGGCCTGATCCCGCGCTTCGAATGACCCCGGAAGCCGCCCGCGCCGTCGCCGCGTTGGGGCTCGACGCCACGCGCCGGCACATCTTCCTCTGCGTGAAGTCGTCGGAGCAGGCCTGCTGCGGCGGAGAACTCGCGGCCAGATCCTGGGAACACCTGAAGGCACGCCTCAAGCAGTTCGGTCTGTCCGAGCAAGGCGGCATCCAGCGCACCAAGGCCGACTGCCTCCGCGTCTGCGTCGCGGGCCCGGTCGCGGTCGTCTACCCGGAAGGCGTCTGGTATGGCCATTGCACGCCGGAGAACCTCGACCGCATCATCACCGAACACCTGATCGGCGGCAAGATCGTCGAAGACCTCCGCCTCGCCGGGCCCGCCGCGTCCTGAGGCGGACTTACTTCAGCGCCTTCTCGATGGCCTTCTCGAGCTCTTCGGAGTCGGGCTCGACGCCGGAATCAAAGCGGGCGATCAGCCTGCCGTCGGCGCCGATGAGGAACTTGTGGAAGTTCCAACCTACGGGACCGGGATGACCGGAGCTCTTGCCGGTGAGCTTTTCGAAGAGCGGATGCGCGTCGTTGCCCTTGATGGCGACCTTGGCGTACATCGGGAAAGTCACCTTGAAGTTCGTCTCGCAGAATTTCTTGATGGTCTGCTCGGTGGCAGGCTCCTGTCCGCCGAAGTCGTTGCAGGGGAAACCCGCGACGACCAATCCCTTGGCGTTGTAGCGCTCATAGAGCGACTGCAGTCCGGCATACTGCCGCGTGTAGCCGCACCGGCTGGCGACATTGACGACGAGCCAAGCCTTGCCGCCCTTGACCGCGCCGAGCGTCGTGGCCTTCCCGTCGATATCCTTCACCGGCACGGCCAGCAAACCGCCGCGGGCTTCCTCCGCCCCGGCGAAGGCGGCGCACAAAGAAAAGAGGCAGGCTATGAATCGCATGATTGAAACCTATCCCTGAATCCGAGGGAGGCAAGCGTTCCGCCGAACTTAGATCTCCCCAGGGCTGACGGACAAACGGCAGGCGCCGTGCTCAGCGCGAACAGCGCGGGCGCCCTTCGACGGCCGGCTTATACCATTCTTCCTGGCGCTCTTCGACGCAGACCTTGCCGCCGGTCTTCTCGTGGTTCAGGCGCCAGCTGTGCAGGGACTCGAAGGCCGCGTGGTCGATGAAGTCGACGTCCAGGTCGATGTCGACGACCGCGCCGGCCGGAAGGGTCGAGAGCTCGTAATTGATCTTGGGCACGCAGGCGAAGGTGAGCGTCCCGCGGATGGCGACCTTCCAGATATCGCCCTCCTGACGTTTCTCGACCTTCACCAAGGACAGGCGACGGATCGCGAAGAAGACCGAGACGGCCACGCCGATGCCTACGCCGGCCAGGAGGTTGACGCAGGTCACGCCGATGACGGTGGCCCAATAGATGCGGACTTCGTTATGGACGGTCAGCTCGTGGATGTGATGGAGGTTGACGAGGTTGATGCCGACATGGACCAGCAGTCCGGCGAGGACCGCGAGGGGAATGCTCTCGATGACGGAGCCGAGGAAAAGCACGCAGAGCAGGACCCAGAGGCCATGGAAGATGGCGGACCAGCGGGAAGCGCTGCCGGCGTTGATGTTCGCCGAAGAGCGGACGATCACCCCGGTGATCGGCAGTCCGCCGAGCAGACCCGAAACCAGGTTGCCGGCGCCCTGGGCGCTGAGCTCTTTGTCGAGGTTCGAGCGGGGGCCGCTATGGAGCTTGTCCGTCGCGACCGCGCAGAGCAGGGATTCGATGCTCGCGATGATCGCCAAGGTCAGCACGGCGACGATGAACCCACCCCATTCCGCCGGCAGTTTCAGCTGGGTGAAGGCCAGGGTCTCCGGCAGGTCGATCCGTGCGACGTCCATCTTCGCGACCAGCGAGACGACCGTGCCGACGACGACGGCGACCAGCGGAGCCGGTACCGCCCGGAGGCCGGCCCAAGGAAGCCTCTTCCAGAGGACGAGCACCACGATGGTCACCACCCCGAGGATGGCGGCCGACGGACTGAAGGCGCCGAGGCGGGCGGGCAGGGCCAGCAGATTGGCGATCGGCGAACTGGCGGGCGAACCGCCGAGCAGCACATGAAGCTGGGCGAGGGCGATCGAGATGCCGATGCCGGCGAGCATGCCGTGCACGACCGAGGGCGCGATGACGAGGGTGCCGCGGGCGACCTTGAGGTAGCCGAGGAGCAGCTGCACCAGACCGGCGCACGCGGTCGCGAGACAGACCGTCTCCCAGCCGAGCTGCTGGACAAGGCCGTAGACGACGACCGTGAGGCCGGCGGCGGGACCTGAGACCTGCAGGGGGGAACCTGCCAGCAGGCCGGTGACGATGCCGCCGGCGACGGCCCCGATGAGGCCGGCGATCACCGGAGCCCCGGAGGCCAAGGCGATGCCCAGGGAAAGGGGCACGGCCACGAGAAAGACGACGACAGAAGCGGGGAGGTCGCGGCGCAGGTTCATGGAATCCATTGAAGAATACCAACGGTCGAAAGTGTCAACGCAGGTCGGTCCAGCCAGCCGGGCGGCGGCTAGTCGTCACCTGCCGCGCACCATCTCGTCACACGGCGGGCCGAGGCCCGCCTATCCCGCAGGCCAGACGGCCTTGAGCATCGCCCGGAACGCTGCCGCATCGACCAAAGTGTCGGGACGGTCGATGACCTCGACGCGGTCGGCGTTCTCCCAGTATTCGCCTTCCTTCTTCACGTTCCAGAAAGCCAAGGCCAGGGCCTGCCAGAGTTCGAAACCTTGCAGCCGGCCTCGCGGAAGCCAAGCCACGGCCACGGTCACTTCTTCGGTCATGTCGGACTCCTCCCAAAGGACGTCGAACCTGCCGCATTCGCTGGGCCCGAGGAACTGCGTGACGAACTCGGTGTGCTGCGGGCCGGCCTCGAGGTAATAACGGCACACCACCTCGCGCTCGGCTGGCTCGAGGTCATCGCCGCCGTCGTCGTGGTAGGTGCAAGGCTCCGCCATGCCCCAAGGTCGGACGCGCCGTCGACCTGGGCAAGTCAGGATTCCCGACGCGAGGTCCAAGCCAGGACGACCCATCCGCCGATCAGCGCCGACCCGCCGAGCGGCGTGATCGCGCCGAACCAACGCGGCGCGCCCAGGGCCATGGCGTAAAGCGTCGCCGAGAAGACCAAGGCGCCAAGCGTCCAAAGACGGGCCGGCCAGGCGGAACGTGCGGCGACCGCCCCGACCGCGACGGCGTGCGTGAGCAGATAGAACGTCGCCGTCTCCCACCACCCGGAGGCCTCCGGGATGAGCGACAGGCGGTCCTTCAGGCCATGGGCGCCGAAGGCCCCCAGCGCGATGGCGATCGCGCCGAGGAGCCCTGCGGTGACCAGGCGGTTCATCGCTCAGGCGCCGGTGTCGGCGCCGCTCTTCTTCTGCGTGAAGACGAGGCCCTTCTCGCCGACCGAGACGATGACGGGCTCTTCCTTGTTGTAGTCGTCGCGCAGGATCGCTTCGGCCAGCGGATCCTCGAGGAGACGCTCGACCGCGCGGCGGAGCGGGCGGGCGCCGTACTTCTCGTCCCAGCCGTTGTCGACCAGGTAGCCGCGGGCGGCCTCGTTGACCACGAGCTTCACGCCGAGGTCGAGGAGGCGCTTGGCCACCTTGTCGACTTCGATGTCGACGATCTTGGTCATGTGCGTCTTCGCGAGCTGCTGGAAGATGACGATGTCGGTGAGGCGGTTGAGGAACTCCGGTTTGAAGGCCCGCTTGGTCTCGTCCATGATGCGGTCCTTGAGCTTCTCGTAGTCGCGCGTGGAATCCACGCCCACGTCGAAGCCGACCGAGTTGTTGCGTTGCAGCACGTCGGCCCCGACGTTCGAGGTCAGGATGATGATCGTGTTGCGGAAGTCGACGACGCGGCCGAGCGAGTCGGTCAGGCGGCCGTCTTCGAGGGCCTGCAGGAGGAGCTGGATGACGTCCGGGTGCGCCTTCTCGATCTCGTCGAAGAGCACGACGGAGTAGGGCTTGCGACGGACCGCTTCGGTGAGCTGGCCGCCTTCGTCGTGGCCGACGTAGCCGGGCGGCGAACCGATGAGGCGGGAGACCGTGAACTTCTCCATGTACTCGGACATGTCGATCTGGATGACCGCGTCCTTCTCGCCGAACATGCGTTCGGCCAGGGAGCGGGCCAGGAGCGTCTTGCCGACGCCGGTGGGGCCGAGGAAGAGGAAGGAGCCGATCGGGCGGCGCGGATCCTTGAGGTCCGCGCGGGAGCGGCGGAGGGCGCGGGCGACGACCTCGCAGGCGCGGTCCTGGCCGATGACGGCCGTCTGCAGGTCCTTCTCGAGCTCGAGAAGCTTCTTGGTCTCCTTCTTCTCGAGTCGGTTGAGGGGCACGCCGGTCCAGTCGGCGACGATGTGGAGCATCTCCTCCTCGCCGACGACGATGCGCTTCTCATCGCGCTTCTTGCGCCAGTCCTCGAGCATCTTCTCGCGCTTGGCGCGCAGCTTCTTCTCGGTGTCGCGCAGGGCGGCGGCCTCCTCGAACTTCTGGTTGCGGGAGGCGTCCTCCTTCTGCTGGACGACCTTGTCGATCTCGGACTGGACGACGTCGATGTCGGCCGGGATGTTCAGGGAGCGGATGCGGGCGCGGGCGCCGGCTTCGTCCATGACGTCGATGGCCTTGTCGGGCAGGTGGCGGGAGGTGATGTAACGGTGCGACAGGCGGACGGCGGCCTCGATGGCGGCGTCGGTATACTCGCACTTGTGGTGCTCCTCGTATTTGGCGCGGATGCCGCGCAGGATCAGGACCGCGTCCTCGACCGTCGGGTCGTCGACCTTGACGGACTGGAAGCGGCGCTCGAGGGCGGCGTCCTTCTCGATGTGCTTGCGGTATTCGGAGAGCGTGGTCGCGCCGACGCACTGGATCTCGCCACGGGAAAGGGCGGGCTTGAGGATGTTGGACGCGTCCATGGCGCCTTCGGCGGCGCCGGCGCCCACGATGGTGTGCATCTCGTCGATGAACAGGATGACGTTCTTGGCGCGCTTGATCTCGTCCATGATGCCCTTGATGCGCTCTTCGAACTGGCCGCGGTATTTGGTGCCGGCGACCATCAGGGCGAGGTCGAGGGTGATGACCTTGCGGTCGAGGAGGATCTCCGGGACGACGCCCGAGGCGATCTCCTGGGCGAGGCCTTCGACGATGGCGGTCTTGCCCACGCCGGCTTCGCCGATGAGGACAGGGTTGTTCTTGGTGCGGCGGCAGAGGATCTGCACCACGCGGCGGATCTCCTCCTTGCGGCCGATGACAGGGTCCAGTTCGCCGGCCTTGGCGAGCTCGGTGAGGTCGCGACCGAAGGTCTTGAGCAGCGACAGGCGTTCACCGCGGCCGGGGCGGCCTCCTTCCTCGGCGGAACCACGCCGCGAGGGCGGCGGAGCGTCTTCGGACGACTCTTCGGATGGCGGGGTATCGCCATCCTTCTTCTCGGACTCGTCGGCGGCGGAAGGATCGATGTCGGCGAGGATCTCCTTGCGGCAGCGCTCCAGGTCGACGTCGAGCTGCTGCAGCACGCGGGCGGCGACGCCCTCCCCTTCCTTCAGGAGGCCGAGGAGGATGTGTTCGGTGCCGACGTAGGCATGACCGAGGGCGCGGGCTTCGGTGACGGCGTGGGACATGACCTTCTGCACGCGGGGCGTGAGGGGAATCGTGTCGGGCGCCTTGGCTTCTTCGGGACCTGGCCCCACTTGTTTCTCGACGGCGCCGCGGACGGTCTTGAGGTCGAGGCCCATGCGGCCGAGCACGTTGACGGCGACTCCTTCGCCGAGCTTGATGAGCCCGAGCAGGATGTGCTCCGTACCGACGTAGTTGTGATTGAACCGGCGGGCTTCCGCCCGGGCCAGCTCCACGACCTTGCGGGCGCGGGGAGTGAAATTGCTGTTGTTTTTGTCCTTATCCATGGAAGGTAGGTTTTGGGCGGAGCACCCGTGCGGGGTTGATAGCAGGGACTATGCCCGAACCCCGGTTAGGTTCAAGCGTTCCCCCGAAGTTAGGGACAACCCCGCCTTTTGCCTTTGCCAGCAAAGGGCCACGCCTGTTTCTTCGTCAGCAAAACCATGGGTATCAGCATGCAAGCGGCGGGCGAGGCCCTCCGGGACCTCGTCAAAGGTCTCAAAGGGCGGAAAGTGGCCGTATTGGGCCATATGCGCCCCGACGGCGACTGCATCGGATCCCAGACCGCCCTCTGCCGCATGCTCCTGGCCGAGGGCGTCGACGCCGTCTGCGTGAACCGTGACCGTATCCCCCCGAACCTCGTCCCCTACGCCGAAGGGGTGACCTTCGTGAAAGGGGCCGATTATGACGCGACCGACCGCGTGGCCGTGACCGTCGACTGTGCCGATGCGTCCCGCGTAGGGACGGAACTGCTCGCCAAGTTCCCCGCCGGCATCCTGGCCAACATCGACCATCACGCCTCCAACCCGGACTACGCCCGGACGAACATCGTCGTCCGCGAAGCCGCCGCCACCTGCCACATCCTCGCCGCCGGCGCCCTCGCCCAAGGGCTCGCGGTCGATGTCGTGACCGCCAAGGCCCTCCACCTCGGGATCCTGACCGATACCGGCCGCTTCTGCTACCGCAGCACCACCGCTGACGTCTTCGCGATCATCGCCGAACTCGTCCGCCGCGGCGCCGATCCCGCCGAAGCCAACTACCGCGTCTTCGAACAGGAAAGCCGCGGCAAGCTCGAGCTCACCAAGCGCTTCCTCAACACCATCCTCTTCCACGAGGACGGCAAGATCTGCTCCGGCGAGCTCACCCAGGCCGACTACGCCGCCACCGGCACCTCGAAGGAAGACAAGGAAGGCCTCGTCGAATTCCCCCGCTCAGTCGAGGGAGTCGAGATCGCCGTGCTGATGGAGGAAGGCGCCGACGGCATCCGCGGCAGCCTGCGCGGCCGCGATCCGAAGCTCCGCCTCGACCTCTGCGCCGGCAAGCTCAACGGCGGCGGCCACATGCTCGCGGCCGGCTTCAACATGCAGGGCTGCCGCCTGCCGCAGGACCGCGCGAAGATCCTCGGGATCGTCATCGCGCACTACCGCGAATACTCGGCGAAATGAGCGAGCCCGTCGCCGAACCCGCGGGCGTCCTGCTCGTCGACAAGCCGCAGGGCATCACTTCCCACGACGTCGTGGACAGCGTGCGCCGGCTCTACCGCACGCGCCGCGTCGGCCACGCCGGCACGCTCGACCCCATGGCGACCGGCCTGCTCATCATGCTCGTCGGCAAGGCCACCAAGGCCTCGGACCAGCTGATGGCTCAGGACAAGGAATACCTCGGCGAGGCGACGCTCGGCATCGTGACCGACACCCAGGACGCCGAAGGCGAGACGCTGGAGACGAACCCCGTCCCGGAGATCACCGAAGCCCAGGTCCGCGCCGCCCTCGCCTCCATGCTGGGTGACCAGTTCCAGATCCCGCCGATGCATTCGGCGAAGAAGATCGGCGGCCGGAAGCTGTATGACCTCGCCCGCAAGGGCATCGAGGTCGTGCGCGAGCCTCGCGCGATCAGCATCTCCGAGTTCGAACTGCTCTCCTGGCAGAGCCCTAAGATCAACTTCCGCGTCCGTTGCACGAAGGGCACCTACGTACGCACGCTCGCCTACGACCTCGGCCGCAAGCTCGGCCCAGGCGCGCACCTCTCGATGCTCCGCCGCACGCGCTCCGGCCAGCTCGACCTCTCCCGCGGCCACACGCTCCCCCAGCTGGGCGCGATGGACGACGCACAGCTCGTCGCGGCCCTCGTGCCCGTGAGCGAAGCCGCGCCCGCCGCATGAGCCTGCCCCTCCATCTCGCCATCGGCGCCTTCGACGGCGTGCACCTCGGCCACCGCGCCGTGCTGCACTCCGCCCGCGAAGCCGCCCGGGCGGACGGAGGGATCGTCGGCGTGCTCACCTACGACCCGCACCCGAGCAAGGTGCTGCGCCCGGAATCCTCCGTCCCGCTGATCTTCACACGGGCGCAGAAGGACGAGCGCCTCACGGAAGCCGGCGCCCAGCTGATCCATCACGAGATGTTCGACCGGAATCACGCCGGCATCGAAGCCGCCGATTTCCCCAAGTGGCTGAAGCACACGTTCCCGCACCTCAAGTCACTGCACGTGGGTTCTAATTTCCAATATGGACGCGGACGGTCCGGCCACGGCGAGACCCTCATCGCGCACGGCGCGGCTGAAGGACTCGGCGTGAGGCTCGTCGCCGCGGTCCAGCTCGGCGATGAGACCGTGAGCAGCTCCCGCATCCGCCAGTGCCTCGCCGGGGGCGACCTCGCCCTCGCCAACGCGATGTTGCTGCGTCCTTACGAAGCCGAAGGCGTCATCATCGGCGGCCGTCGTCTCGGCCGCACCATCGGCTTCCCGACCGTGAACGTGGCTTGGGAGCCGGAACTGAAGCCCGCCTACGGCGTCTACGCCGTCGAAGTCATCTTCAAGGGCGAAGCCCTGCCGGCCGTCGCCAACTACGGACAACGGCCGACCGTCGAAAGCGGTCCCGTCGCGCCGTTGCTCGAAGCCCACGTCCTCCGCGGCACCGCGCCGACGACCGGTGACACCGTGCGCGTCCGCTGGCTCCGCCGACTCCGCGCCGAACAGAAGTTCGCCGACCTCGCCGCCCTGCAGGCGCAGATCGCCCAGGACACCACGACCGCGAAGCAGGCGCTCGGGCTGCTAGGCTAAGTCAGGCCGTCTGGGCGAATTTCTTGATGATGCCGCCGAAGGCGCCGTTCGAGAAGAAGACGACGCAGCGCGGGGACTTGTCGGATTTCACGACGGAAGAGAGTTCGGCGAGCAAGGCGTCGTTCGACGCCGGAGCGAAGCCCTTCTTGCCGTAAGCGGTGATGGCGGCGGCGACGCCGGCGCTGTCGAAACGCTCGTCGCCGAGCTTGTCGGCCCGATGCGGCGGAGCGAGGAAGACCTCGTCGGCCTTCTTCAGGGCCTCGCGGAAAGCATCCTGCATGACCTTGCGGGCGGCGGTGTTGCTGCGCGGCTCGAAGCAGGCCACGAGGCGATGGTGCGGATAACGGGCGCGCAGGGATTCGAGCGTCAGGTCGAGGGCCGTCGGGTGATGGCCGAAGTCTTCGATGACCGTCAGGTCGGCGCGGTCGACGAGGACCTGCTGGCGACGCTGCACGCCTTGGAAGGAGTTGAGCGCGTCAAGCTTGAGCTTGGTCGGATCCCGGGCGTCGAGCAGCAGGCCGGCGGAGACGGCCGCCATGGCCGCGTTGCGGGCGTTGAAGAGGCCCGGCAGGGCCCACTTCACCCTGCCCCACTCCTGGCCCTTCCAGACGAGCGTGAAAGACGACCCCGTCGGCGATTCCCGGAAATCAGCGATGATGGCGTCGTTGCCGGCGCCCGTGCCCACGCGGATGACCGGAGCCCAGGCGACGTTCTTCACGAGACCGAGGACGTTGGCATCGTCGCCGTTGGCGACGATCGCGCCGTCGCGCGGGACGACACGGATGACGTGCGAGAACGTGCGGAGCACGTCGTCGAGGTCGCGGAAGATGTCAGCGTGGTCGAACTCGCAGTTATTGATCGCGAGCACGTGCGGCAGGTATTGGATGAACTTGCTGCGCTTGTCGAAGAACGCGGTGTCGTATTCGTCGCCTTCGATGACGAACGGTCCGCCCTCCCTGCCGGGATGGGAGGAGTCCGGCAGGTCGCGCGGGACGCCGCCGACGAGCCAGCCCGGGTCGGTGCCGTTAGCCTTGAGGAGCACCGCGGCCATGCAGGTCGTGGTGGTCTTACCGTGCGTGCCGGCGATGACGACGTTGCGCCGTTCGTTCAACAGGCGGGTACGGAGCAGCTCCGGAAGGGAAACGTAATCCTGGGTGCGGGCTTCGAGCAGCCACTCCACTTCCGGATGGCCGCGGGAGGCGACGTTGCCGACCACGACCAGGTCGGGCTTGAGCCGGGCGAGGCGTTCGGCGGACCAGCCTTCCAGGATGTCGACGCCGGCGCCGCGGAGGTGATCGGACATCGGGGGATAGATGCCCGTGTCGGAGCCCATGACCTCATGACCCAAGGCGCGCATCAGCAAAGCGGCGTTACCCATCGCCGTGCCGCAGATGCCCATGAAATAAATGCGCATGGGCCAGATAAAAGCCCTCGGTGGGCGAAGGGCGAGAAACTTAGGCGGCGGCGACCTTCCCCAAAAGGAGGACCCCGGTCACCTTGCGGCGGCCGGGGTCCGGTACCTTACTTTTGACCTCACTGACTTGGCTGTCGTTGTCCGTTACCTGACTGACCGTCCGTTACTCTTCTCCGTCTGGCTGGCTTTCCGTCTGCTTTCACCGACTTCCGGCCTTTCCGACTTCGACTTTCACCGACTATCCAGCCTTCACCGACAACCGGCCGGTACTATCCTTACGCCGCCCGTCCCAGGTCGCCCAGGTCCGTCGGGTGCGGATGATTCCGCTTCTCCTTGTCCAGGCGATGGCGGCGGCGAAGCTGGCGGTCGACCTTGTCGACCAAGATATCGATGGACTTGTACAGATCGTCCGACTCCTCCCGGACGACGATGTCCGGACCGGGGATTTCCAGCCTGATCTGGGCCCCGAATTCGCGACTATGGTCGCTGCAGCGGGTGTGGACGAGTTCGACGAGCACGCGGATGATCCGCGGGTTGTGGCGCAGCAGTCTTTCGACCTTGGCGCGCACCGTTTCCTTCAGGGCGTCGGTGAGGTCCAGATGGACCCCGGTCACGACGATCGGAGCACTTGTCATGTTTGTTGTGTTTTTGGGGGTGACGTGAGACCCTGCGCCCATGTCAAAGAACAAGACCGTCGATGATTTCTTCAGGAGTTTTTCCGTGGTCATCATTTCAGGGGCTTCTTCGGGGATCGGACGCGCGATGCTCTCGCGTATCATTCATTCTGAGACCAAAGCGGCGGTGTTCAACCTTTCCCGGACGATTCCTGAAGGGGTTCCGAACTCCCTGAACTTGACTCACCTTACCTGCGACCTCTCGCAAGCCGCTGACATCGCGGCGGTTGTCTCCGAATTACGGAAACTAATGCCCAGCGAAGGCAGGATGCTACTGATTAATAACAGCGGTTTCGGGGCCTACGGGGAGTTTCCGGCGCCCGGCGTCGAACACACCTTGAAGATGATCGACGTCAACGTGCGTGCGCCCGTCGAGCTTACCGGCCGGCTGTGGGATGACTTGAAAGCGCGGGGCGGCCAGGTGGCGAACGTCGCCTCGCTCGCGGGCTTCCAGCCTACGCCGCTCATGACGACGTATGCCGCGACGAAATCCTTCCTCCTCGACTGGAGCGTCGCGCTCGACGCCGAAGCGAAGCGTCATGGCATCCGCTGCGTGGCGATCTGCCCCGGCCCGGTCTCGACGAACTTCTCCAAGGCCGCGGGCTTCGCGAGTTCGACCGGGCTCGGCGGACAGACCGCGGACGAATGCGCCGATGAGGCCGTGCGCGGCATGGCGGCGGCGCGACCGGTCGTGGTCACCGGCTGGAAGCACAAGCTCCTCGCCGTCTTCTCCGCGCGCCTGCCGAAGCCGTGGGCGGCGGCGATCGGACTGCGCATGATCCAGCGCCTGCGTTTGGATCGGTTCGTGAAGAAAGCCTGAGCTTACTTCGCGCCGTCGAGCAGCTCGCGGGCGTGGGAGAGCGCGACCTTGCTGGTGCGGTCTCCCAGCATGCGGGCCAGCTCGGATTCGCGGTCCTTGCGCTTCCCGTGGACCGGGGCGATCTCGACCGTCGTCGACTTGTCGTCCTGCGTCTTCGTCACGACCAGGTGGGCGTGACCGAGGGCGGCGACCTGCGGGAGGTGCGTCACGCAGAAGACCTGGTGCCCCCTGCCGAGGGCGGCGAGTTCGCGGCCGACCTGCGCGCCGATCTCCCCGCCGACATTGGCGTCGACCTCGTCGAAGACCAGCACCGGGGTGCGGTCGACGGCGGCGAGCACGGTCTTCAGGGCGAGCATCACGCGGGCGGCTTCGCCGCTGGACGCGATCTGGTCGAGCGGCAGGAGGTCCTGGCCGGCGTTGGGGCAGAAAAGGAACCGGACCGCGTCGGCGCCATGCGGGCCGAGCTCGGCGACGGCGACCTCGATCCGGAGATCGGCCTTCTTGAAGCCGAGCGAGCCGAGCATCTTGCGCGCGGCCGAGGCGAGCTTGTCGGCGGCCTTGGTGCGGGCCGCGCGGAGGGCCTCGGCCTGCTTGCGGAGATCCCGCTCCACCTTGGCGGCTTCGGCCTTCAGCTTCGCGACGCGGGCTTCGACGTCGCCCTGCGAGGCCAACCGGCGACGGAGCGTCTCGCGCTTCTCGCGGACGGCGTCGGGGCCAGGACCGTACTTGCGGCGGAATTCCAGCCAGAGGTTCATCTTCCCGTCGAGTTCGGCGGCGGATTCGTCATCGGACGAAAGACCGCGGCCGAGGCGTGCGAAATCGGCGCGGATGTCCTCCGCTTCCGCCGCGAGGGAATTGAGGCGGTCGCGCAGGCCTTCGGCGTCGGCGTCGATGCGGGCGACGTCGTCGCCGGCCTTGAGCAATTTCGGGAGGACCTCGCCGAGTCCGTCGGAGCCGAGGCCGGCTTCGAGCTGTCCGAGCAGCGCGGCGAGTTCCTGGGCGCGCGAGGAGCGGGCGTGGTCGCGTTCCAGTTTGGCGATGGCCTCTTCGGAAAGATCGAGCGAATCCAGTTTCTCGAGCTGGGAGCGGAGGAAGGCCTCCTCGTCCTCGGAGAGTCGTTCGGCCGTGGCGGCTTCGGCGGCCTCGCGGAGGAGTTCGTTGCGCTGGCGCCAGCCGGCGCGGTAAGCCGTGAGCGCGGCGGCCAGGCCGGCATGCAGGTCGAGCATCTCCAGCTGGGTCTCGGCGCGCATCAGCTTCTGGGGTTCGCCCGGCCCGTGGAAATCAATCCACAGCTCGCCGAGCTGCTGGAGCTGCGCGAGCGTCGCGGCGCCGCCGTTGACGGAGATACGACCCGACTTGGCGGCGTGGACCGAACGCTTCAGGATCAGCAGGCCATCGTCGCATCCCGGCAGGTCGAGCGCCTTGAGGACCTCGTCGAAACGCTTGTCGCCGTCGGTCTCGAGCTCGGCTTCGACCGAGCATTCGTCGGCGCCCTTGCGGACGATCGTCTTCGCGGCGCGGTTGCCGGCGAGGAGCGACAGCGCGCCGAGGAGCACGGACTTCCCGGCGCCGGTCTCCCCCGTGACCACCGTGAAACCTTCGCCCAGTTCGAGCGAGGTGCGGTCCATCAGGGCGAGGTCGCGGATTTGCAGGCGGCGGATCATGCGGTAGGCCGGCTGCCGAACAAAGCGGAGCCGACGCGGACACAAGTAGAACCTGCGGCGACGGCGGATTCAAGGTCTCCGCTCATCCCCATCGATAATTCCGGGAGCGCCACGCCGAAGCGGGCGGCCAGCGCGTCGCGACAAAGGCGGAGCTCGGCGAACGTGCGGTCGGCGACCCCCGGATCGTCCGAGAGCGGCGCGATGGCCATCAGCCCTTTCACCACGAGCGCGGACTGGGCCAAGGCGGCCTCGAGGAGGCGGGGGGCTTCGGCCAGGTCGCAGCCGAACTTCGCCGGGTCTTCACCGGAGTTGACCTGAAGGAGCACTTCGCGGCGCAGGCCCATCTCACCGGCCAGCCGTCCGAGCCGGGTGGCGAGCTCCGGGGAGTCCACGCTCTGGATGACGTCGAAAGCCTGCAAAGCCTGCTTGGCCTTATTGGACTGCAGATGGCCGATCAGCTCCCAGCGAAGGTCGGCCGGGGTCGACGGGCGCTTCTGGGCGGCCTCCTGGACGCGGTTCTCGCCGACGGCGCGGAGGCCGAACCCATAGGCCAGCAAAGCAGCCTCCACAGGGTGGGTCTTGGTGACGGGCAGGAGCCGGACGGAGGCCGGGTCGCGACCGGCCCGGGCGCAGGCGGCCTGGATGCGGGCCAGCACCCCCTCGCAACGGGCCTTGAACTGGTCGGAGGTGACCATGCGCAACAGAGGGAGGGAGAACAGGCGGGGAGTCAACCAGCGGGGCTCCCCGGGACGGCGGCGGAGGTCGGGCGGTGGATTAGCAAATCTACACTTGAAGGCCGTGCCTATTAGATTCATTAATCATAAGGACTTTCCTTCCCATGCATATCGAGAACCTGAAGATCTTCCGCGACCTGGTGGACAACGAAAGCTTCTCCAAGGCCGCCAAGCTCAACGCCATCACCCAGTCGGCCGTCAGCCAGCAGCTGCGTTCGATGGAGAAACATTTCAACGTCCTGATCGTCGACCGCAGCCAGAAGCAGTTCCGGCTCACCCGCGAGGGACGGAGCCTATACGAGGCCGCCAAGGACATCCTGAACCGCTACGAGCAGGTCGGCAGCGAGATGCAGGAGATGCGCAAGGTCGTCAGCGGCACCGTGCACATCTCGACCATCGTCTCCATCGGACTCCATGAACTACCCCCCCACGTGAAGTCTTTCATGCAGGAGTTCCCGCACGTCAACGTGCGCGTCGAATACCGTCGCTCGAACCTCGTCTACGAGGACGTGATCTCCAACGCGGTGGACTTCGGCCTCGTCGCCTTCCCGCAGAAGACCCGTCAGGTCGAGATCATCCCGCTGATGGAGGACCAGCTCGTCGCCATCTGCGCGCCCAAGCACAAACTCGCGGCGAAGAAGGAGATCGACCTCGCCGACCTGCAGGGGGGCAAGTTCATCGGCTTCGACCAGGACATCCCGACGCGCAAGGCGCTCGACCAGTTCTTCCGCGAGCAGCGCATCGAGCTCGAGCCCTCCATGGAGTTCGACAACATCGAGACGCTCAAGCGCGCCGTCGAAGTCGACGCCGGCGTGGCGCTCGTGCCCGAGGGGACCATCCGCCAGGAAGTCGAGCAAGGCACGCTGGTCATGCTGCGCCTGCGCGACCGTCGCGTGGCGCGGCCGCTGGCCATCCTGCACCGCAAGGGCCGCGTGCTCACGCCCGCGATGAAGCGCTTAATGACCCACCTCATGAACAGCGCCGGCAAGCCGGGGGCCTGATCAGACGCGCCGTCGCGACTCCCGGGCCGCCACGGCGAAGCCCGGAAGCGCCTGCGCGCCCAGCATGCCCAGGCCGAGCCAGAGGAGCGCCTCGTCCGCCGGGGCGCGCAAGGCGGTCGCGGCCAGGCCCCACCAGAGCAACGCCCCGACCAAGGGCGGCCAGGCCCGGCGCAAGGCGGCCCGCGCGAGGGACCAGGAACCGAGGAGCGCGGCGGCGAGGGCGGCCGCGGCCGGGGCTTCGAGCGCGCCGACCGCGAAACGGGCATAAGCGACGAAGCCGAGCGAGACGACGAGGCCGCCGAGCACCGCGGCGTTGACGCGGAAATGCGTGGGCAGGAGATGCAGTCTCACGCGATGGGCGTGCAGGTAATAAAGCGAGGCCACCGTGCCCATCACGAGGGTGAGCGTCCAGACGTAGAACGCACCGCTGACCGGGATGGAGTAACGCGTGATGGCCCATTGCGCGAGCAGGCACTTGGCCAGGATCAACGACCAGATCGCGCCGAGCCGGTCGGTGACGAGGGCCTCGCGATACGCGCGCTCGACGGAGAGCGCGAGTTCGGTCTCCTGGGCGGGCGGAAGGGACGTGGCAGGCATGACGGGCTAACGAGCCCACAACTTGAGGCTTCGGATGGCGATCGCAACCGACGGAGGCACTTCTTTCTCCCAGCCCGGCACGCCCTTGCGGATGCGCTCGGCCAAGGTGCGCGGCTGGCAGGCCATGGCGACCGGATCCGCCCCGGTGATGGGCACGAGGAAGCCGTTGTTCAGCAGGTGCTGGAAGAGGCCGGCGACCGACGGCCGCATCTGGATGTCGGAAGCCGTGACCACGGAATCCTCGGCGACGCGATAGCTCTCGGGGAAGCACACCTGACAAGCGACCGGGTCGAGGATCAGGCGGCGGAGCTGGTCGCCGCGCATCGGGTAGACCATGACGCGGACGCCGTCCTTGAAGAGTCGGCCGCAGGACTCGAGCACGCCGCCTTCCAGGTGCGTGTAATGCTCGGGATTGAAGAGGTCGACGAGGTTGTTCATACCCGCCACCAGGGTGATGCCGCCCGTGGTATGCAGGCGGAAATAGGCCGGGAGACGATACCAGCCGCGGTGACGCGTCACCAGCAAGGGGTGCTGCATCGCGCCGACCAGACGGATGCGGTCGATGAGCTCAGCCTCGGGATGCGGGTCGGAACCGATGCACATCTCGAAGATCGCGAGGACGTCCTTCCCGCCGTCCGGGAGGGCGCGGAGCGCGCAGGCGAGCATGTCCTCGTTGACCAGGGAGACCGGGCGGAAGGTGCCGCGCGCGACGAGGACCGAACGCTTGTAGAAGTATTCGCTGGGAACCTGCGGATCTCCTTCGGGCCCGAAGAGGACGGCATCCGTCAGGCCGAGCCGGACGAGCCGCAAGGCGGCGGCGCGGTTGTCGAAGGCGCCGAAGGCGGGGCCGCTGAAATGGGCGAACTCGATCTCCACCCGGCCGGCGCCGACCTCGTCGACGAGGGCGGTCAGGAAACTGTCGACGCTGTCGCGGGTGTTGAGGGCCGCATGGATGAGGTTGACGCCGACCGCGCCCAAGGCGTCCTGCTGGCGGCCCGCGTCCTTGTCCCAGAGACGAAGGTGCAGGATCACTTCGCTCGGCTCGGCGCCGGGCTGATCCTGGAAACGGATCCCGATCCAGGAGTGCCCCTGCCCTTTGCCGTCATGGGGGGTCGTGGCGACGGTATCGGCGAAGGCGAAGAAACGCGTGACCGGACCGCGTTCGGCCTTCAACCGGTCGACGAGCAGGCCGTATTCATGATCCAGCATCTGCTCGAGCCGCTGGCGGGAGACGTAGCGTTGCGGGTGGCCGTAGATGGCGTCGCTGACCCGCATGTCGTAAGCCGAGATGCTCTTGGCCACGGTCCCGGAGGCGCCGCCCGCCTTGAAGAAGTGCCGGACGACCTCCTGGCCGGCGCCGATCTCGGCGAAGGCGCCATAGGCGGAGCGGTCCAGATTGATGGCCAAGGCCTTGCGGGAGGTGGCGGCGCCGGCCGATGACGTAGGCTCAGACATGACCCCAGATTAAGTCCTCCCTCCGAGCGGCATCGAGAGGAAACCACATGGTAAAAATCGTCTTTGGATTGGCGAAAAGAAGTCAGACGGGCATCATTTCGGCATCACCCCGACCGACCCATGAAAGAATTCCTCAAGTCCGTCTTCGCCTCCGCCGTCGGCACGGTCCTCGCGCTCTTCCTCGGGGCCTTCCTCCTCATCGTCCTCCTCGTCGGGCTCGCCGGTTCGTCCCGGGAAGGCCATGCCGGCATCCCGGTGTCGATCAAACCGAAGACGATGCTCGTCATCGGCGGCGGCCTGACGATCGAAGACACCCCGGAACACGGAGCACCCGGCATCGATCAGCTTTTCTTCGGCGCTCCCGGGCCGCGTCTCGACCTCCTGCGCGCGCTCGAAGCGATCGACCTCGCCGCCAAGGACAGGCAGATCGCCGGCATCGTCCTGAGCGGGGAGCTTTCGGCGGGGCTTACGCAGAAGGCCGAGATCCGTCGGGCCCTGTCGGCCTTCAAGAAGAGCGGCAAGCCGGTCATCGGCTGGGTCGAGAACGCCTCCCAGGGCCAATACTACCTGACGAGCGTCGCGGACAAGGTCTACGCGCACGTCAGCGGCGAAGTGGAATTCAAGGGCCTCGCCTCCTACAACACGTATTTCGGCGACACCCTCCGGCTCATCGGCGTCGGCGTGCAGGTGACCAAGGTCGGCAAGTACAAGTCCGCGGTGGAACCTTACCTCGGCGGCTCCATGAGCCCCGAGGCCAAGGAACAGACCGAAGTCCTCATGAACGGACTCTGGAAACGCATCCTCGCCGACGTGGCGGGTTCGCGCGGCATGACGCCCGAGCGCCTGGCCAAGGTGGTCGACGGCGGCGGCGTCTTCTCGGCCCGACGGGCCGTCGAACTGAAGCTAGCCGACGCCGTGCTGCACCGCGACGAGCTCGTGAACAAGGTCCGCGAAGCGGGCGCGGCGGCGGACGACGACGGCACCTCCTTCCGCCGCATCGGCCTGCACCGTTACGCCCACAAGGTCACCCTTCCCTCCCGTGGCGGCAAGATCGCCATCGTCTACGCCGAAGGTGAGATCGTCGACGGCTGGGGCGGCCCCGGCGAGATCGGCGGCGACCGCCTCGCCTATTACCTCCGTTCGATCCGCGGGGAGGACGAGTTCAAGGCCGTCGTGCTCCGCGTCAACAGCCCCGGCGGCTCGGCGTTCGCCAGCGACGTGGTCGCGCGCGAGGTCGCCTTGCTGAAGAAGAAGGGCGTGCCCGTGGTGGTCTCGATGGGCGACGTCGCCGCGAGCGGGGGCTATTACATCTCCGCCCCCGCCGACCTCATCATCGCGGACCCTTCGACCGTGACGGGATCGATCGGCGTCTTCGGCCTCTTCTTCAACTACGAAGACCTGGCCAAGAAGATCCGGCTCGGCACCGACGGCGTGAAGACCGCGCGCTACGCGGACCTGCTGGCCGAGCACCGCCGGGCCAGCCCGCAGGAGCTCGCGGTCATCCAATCCTCCGTCGACGGCGTGTACGAAGACTTCCTCTCCATCGTCGCCGCCGGCCGCGGCCTGAAACGCGACGGCGTCCACGAGATCGCCCAGGGACGCGTCTGGCTCGGCGAAGACGCCCGCGGACTGAAGCTCGCCGACCAGCTCGGCGGCCTGCGCGACGCCATCAAGGAAGCCAAGCGGCTCGCGAAGCTGGACGAGGCCGCCTGGGTGCAGGTGCCCGCGCTCCACTCGGGCCGCGAGAACCTCCTGCAGCAGCTGCTCTCGGACGACGGCGACCAGGCTCCCCTGTTCGCCAAGGCCTCCGCCGACCCCGCCCAGGAATTCCTCCGCGCCAACGCCCGCTGGCTGCGCGCCATCCGCGCGCTGAACGACCCGAAGGGCGTCTACCTGACCTGCCCCCTCGTGTCCCCGCGCTGAGCGGGCTCAGGGCTTCTTCGGCATCTGCGCCTTGGCCTCGGGCATCCACCGCCGGAGCTGATTGACGCGCGTGCTGTCGGCCGGGTGGGTCGACAGGAACTCCGGGGGCTTGCTGCCGCCGGCCTTGCTGAAGCGCGTCCAGAAGGCCGGAGCGGCCTCGGGATCATAACCGGCGCGGGCCATGAAGATGAGCCCGAGACGGTCGGATTCGGATTCATGGCTGCGGCTGAACGGCAGCAGGATGCCATACTGGGCGCCGACGCCCACGGCG
The DNA here is from genome assembly GCA_030834165.1 of Verrucomicrobiota bacterium. Classification (GTDB taxonomy): domain Bacteria; phylum Verrucomicrobiota; class Verrucomicrobiia; order Opitutales; family UBA953; genus UBA953. Next base: position 6,847 of record JAURFU010000031.1, on the reverse strand, counting down.
GCCATCCACGTCCCGCGCGTCTTCGCGGAAGAATTCTTGGTGGCTTCGTCGGCGACGGCGGCGGCGATGGCGACGCCCATCGCCTGGGAGACGCGCTCCGAACCGTGGCGGCAGATCACATGGGCGACCTCGTGGCCGAGGATCACCGCGATGTCGTCGTCGGTCGGGGCGAAGGCGAACATTCCGGCGTTGAAACCGATCTTGCCGCCGGGCATCGCGAAGGCGTTGGGCGATTTGTCGTCGATCACCGCGAACTCCCAGCGGGAGGAAGGCGGCAGGACGCCGGCCTTGTCGTCGCGCCGGGCGGCGGCGACGATCCTCAGGCCGATCTCGCGGATCTTCGGGAGGCGCGGATCGGCGGGCAGCTTCTTCATCTTCGCGAACTCGGCGGCCGAGAGCGAAGCCACCTCGCTCTCGTCGACGAGGATGAACTGGGACCGTCCGGTCACGGGGACTTGCTGGCAGCCGACGGACGCGAGGGCCGCGAGGAACAGGAGCAGGCGCATGGCGGGAAAATCAGGCTTTAGGCTCGTCGACGTAATATTTCCGGTAGGAAGAGTCGTAGGTGTCGGTGTAGGCCGAGGCCATCCGCAGGGACATCGCGTTGAGGACCACCCCCAGCAGCGGTGCCTGGGCGTCGCGGAGACGGCCGAGGCAGGCCACGGCGTTGCGCAGGTTGACCGTATTGTAACGGACGACGTAGAGGACGCCGTCGACCTTAGGCAGGAGATGCAGCGAATCGGAGACGGCGCCGATCGGCGGCGAATCGATGAAGATGCGGTCGTAGCGGCCGCGGAGGGCGTCGATCATCTCGAGGAACTTCGGGTGATTGATGACCTGGGTCGGATTCTTGCAGCTCAGTCCCACGGGCAGGACGTCGAGCCCCGGGGCGACCTCGCGGACGATGGCCTCGTCCAGGGACATCTCGGCGTTGAACCATCGGCTGAGGCCGGCGTCCCCGGTGAAGCCGAGGGACGGCCCGACGTTAGGCAGACGCAGGTCGGCGTCGATGACCAGCACGCGCTCGGAGTGCTGGGCGAAGATGAGCGCCAGGTTCGTGGCGACGAAGGTCTTCCCTTCGCTGGGCCGGGTGGAAGTGACGAGGAAGACCTTCGCCTTGCCGACGGCGGGATTGACCTTGAGCGAAGAATAGATCGACCGGACGGCCTCGGTGGCGATGCGGTCCTTGTCCTGCCGCGCGAGGAGGGCGCGGTCGGGGCCGGCGGTGACGACGACCCGGGGGATCGTGCCGATGAGCGGCAGCCCGAGCGAACCTTCGACGTCCTGGGCCGACTTGATGCGGTCGTCCATCGTACCGAGCACGATCACGAGGACGACCCCGAAGGCGAGCCCCAACCCCAGGCCGACGAGGGCGCTGAAGTAGTAGTTCTTGTTGATCGGCTTGTCCGACACGGCCGGCATGTCGAGGATGCGGATCGAGGTGCTGGTGCCCGAGGTGGAGGAACGCAGCTTGGCCTCCTCGTAGTTGAGCTTCTGGCGGGCGAGGAACTCCTCGTTGGCGCGGATGTCCTTGTCGACCCGCTCCAGTTCGACGTTGGCGGCCTGGAGCTTGGAGATCTCGTCCTCCTTCGCGGCGAGGTTGCGGAGGATGGCGGCGTGCCGCGCCTTGGCGTTCTCGAGGGCCGCCCGGCGGGTCTTGACCGACTGCGCCACCGCGTCGGCGAACTGCTTTTCGAGCTGCCGGAGGGCTTCGCGTTCGGCGACGAGCTTCGGGTGGACGTCGGTGTAGGTCTCCATCATCTGGCTGACCCGGACCTTCGAGGCGCTGAGGGCCGTCTGGACGGCGGCGACGTCGACGTCGGCGCGGATCTGCGGGATGTCGCCCACCGGCCGGCCTTCTTTCTCGTATGAGGCGATGACCGAGACGACGATCTCGTTCTCATCGATCTGCTTGCGGGTCTCCTCGCGGTCCTTGACGAGGACGGAGCGCTCGGTCGTGAGGGTGTTGGTGTCCTTGGCGATCGAAAGGAGCTTCTGGTTCTTGATCAGTTCGTTCTTCTGCTCGTAGAGACGCCGGACCTTGTCGTCGAGGGTCTCGATCTCGATGCGCGCCTTCTCGACGAGCGGGTTCGTGACCATCAGGCGGTCGTCCTCGCTGTACTTCTGGATCGACTCGCAGAAGAGCCGGGCGACCTGACGGGCGAGGTCGCGGTTCGGGTGCGTGAAATCGACGTTGATGACGAGGGTCTGGCGCTGCGGGGTGATCCCACGCTGCTTGGCGAAGACCTCCTGCTCGGTGAGCGGGCCCGTGAAGATGTTGCCGGCCTGATAGGGTTCGAGGACGAGCTTACGCTCCGCGGTGGTGAGGCGGCGGGAGACCCCTTCGATGATGTTGGCGCTGCGCATGGCCTCGACCGCCGTGAAGAAATCGTCGTTGGAGACGATCTTGAAGTTGTCGTCGGCCGCCGAGGAGCCTCCGTTGATGTTCGGGGCGAGCCGGAAGACGCGGAGACGGCCCGTGGCGCGGTATTCCGCGGTGGTGTTGAAGGTGTTGAGCAGGGCGAGCGTCAGGAACACCAACGCCGCGAGGATGACCCACCAATAGCGCTCCCGGAGCATGAGCAGGTAGCCCATGATCGGGTTGGCGGAACCGCCGCGCTGGCCGGCGCCGTAACCGCCGTAGCCATAACCCTGCCCCTGGCCGCCGCCGTAGCCGCCGTAGCCATAGGAGCCATAGCCACGGGAGCCTCCCTGGGAAGGGTCAGGCGGGCGGCCTGAGGAAGCGGGGTCGGGCGTGGCCATAGGGTCTCAGATGCGGCTGTCGCGGACGTAGATCTGGTCTTCGTCCTCCAGGACGAAATCCGGCTCGTCGCCGTCGTCGATGCGCCGGACGTCCTTGGTGATGACCATCGGCGCGCCGGGCCGGTTGCGCTTGATGGTGACCTCCGAGCGGTTGCCGCGGGGCAGCACGCCGCCGGCCATCGCGAGGGCGCGGCCGAGCGTCAGGGTCTCCTCCGGCGGTATCGACACCGGGCCGGGCTTGCCGACGTAACCGGAGACGTAGACGCGGCGCTCGGCGTAGCTGACGATGGAGATGGCGACCTGCGGCTTCTTGAAATATTGGCGGAACTGGTTGGCGAGTTCGACCTGGGCCTGCGTGAGCGTGAGTCCCGCGATGGGCACCAGTTTCTTCAGGAACGGGATGTCGACCGTGCCGTCGGAATTGATGCGGCGCTCGATCTGGGTGTCCGGCTCGTTGATCACCAGGATGCGGACGAAATCGCGGGGGCGCAATCGGTAGCTGTTCTGGCCGTCGGCCGGATCGGCCTGGACCGTCGGAGCGGCCACCACGTAGTCGGCCGGGGCGGCCGGCTTCCCTGCTTCCACCGGGACCGCGGCGGGCGGGGGGGCGTAGGCGACGGGCGCGGGCGCACCGGCACCGATCGTCAGCACGTTCTCCGGCTCGAGCGCAGTCGAAGAATAACCCGCGCCATCGGAAGCCGCGCAGGCCGTGAGGAGCAAGGCAAGGCAGCCGACTCCGAGCAGGCGATGAAGGACGGACATCATGGGGGAACGATAAGCAGGAAGCCGGGCCGGGTCAACCGGTCCCGCAGGGGGCAGGCGGTCGGCGCGGCCCGGAAAGACATCGCCCGGCTCCCCGAGCGAAGCCAGGCGACGACCGGACGCAAGCTGGGTTGGCGGCATGCCGAGGCGCCCTTCCCTGCCGCTTAGTAGCGGAAGGCGGCGGACACCGAGAAGGTGTTCGAGTTGAAGGTCGACGAAGCGTTGGAGGCCTTGGCGTCGGTGAAGTTGTAATTCGCCTGGAAACTCAGGTGGGAATCATACTTGTAGCTCGCGCCGAGGGCGTAGGTCCAGGTGTCGATCGTGGTCACGAGCGAGTTCGCGGTCACCTCCACGTCGCTCTTGCTGACGGACAGATTGAAATCAAGGTCTTCGGCGGCGGCGAAGCTGACGCCGTAATTGTAGGTCACATTGTCCAGGCGTCCGTTGGTCGTCGAAGGCGCGATGTCGCGGCCGAGGGTCAGGGAGTGGCTGATCCGCTCGGTGAGGACGTGGCTGAGGCTGACCGAATAGGAAGGGTCGGTCTGGGCGCCGATGTTGTCGAAGTTATAGCGGTTGAAGCCGGCACGGATCACGCCGTTGAGCTTGCCGGATTCGGTGAGCTGTCCCTTGGCGGTGAGGCCGGCGAAGTCCTTCTCAAGTCGCTGGTGATCCAGGGCGGCGCGGGGCGCGTTGGTGCTGTTGTAGAAAGGGGCGGCGGAGTAATCGGTCACATCGTGCTGGAGCACGAGGCCGAAGCTGAGCTTCTCGAACGCCTGGTAATCGAAGCTCAGGGGCATCGACTTGGTGTTCAATTCTGTCAGCGGGTTGGTGTTAAAGGTCGAAACACCGGCGTTGACGAGGATGACCGGATCCAGGTACTGGTTGAAGGTGTTGACGTAACCTAGGCCGACGGAAAGGCGTTCGGTCAGCTTGTAGTCCGCCTTGAAATTGTGGACGTAATTACCCTGACGGACGAGGGTCGCGCCGATGACGGAGCCGCTGACGCCCTGCAGCTGGAGGTCGTCGTTACGGGCGGTGACGCGGTAGGAAGAATTGAGGGAAAGCTTCAGCGGACCACCGTCGGCATAGGTGACGCCGAGGCTGAGGGCGTCACGGCTGTCCTCCAGACCGGAGAACTCGGATCCCGCGAAATTGACGAAGGTGCGGCCGGCCTTGAATTCGACGGACAGGGCGGAGTCCTTGCCGTACTCGAGGGCCAGGCCGGGGGTGATCAGCCAGCTCGTGGCGGACTTCTTCACGGAGCCGGAGTAGAGGTTATCGGTCACCTCCAGGTAGGCGGAAGAGTCGAAGAAAAGGTCGCAGTCGTTCCCGATCTGCACGAGCGGCGAAGTCGGGATCCAATTGGCGGCCTGAGCCAGGGTCGAAATGGTGAGGGCCGAGGCAGCGATAAGGAAGCGGGACATGGGGGTGTGCGTTGGGGGTAGTTGACTCATAGTCAAATCGGGCGGGGCTTCAACCCTCAACTAAGGCCGCCGGGCCAAAAACAAAGACCCCGCCCGGTCAAGGGCGGGGTCATGGACGACTTCGGAATGACCTTAGACGGCCGGCTCGGAGGGGAAGACGCGGATGCGACGGTAGGCCGGCAGGCCGGTACCGGCAGGCACGAGGTGCCCCATGATCACGTTTTCCTTGAAACCGGTGAGATTGTCCTGCTTGGCCATCGTGGCGGCGTCGGTGAGGACGCGGGTCGTCTCCTGGAAGGAGGCGGCCGAGATGAACGACTCGGTCTCGAGGGAGGCCTTGGTGATGCCCAGGAGGATCGGCTCGGATTCCGCGATCTGACCGCCGCGCTCGTTGATGGAGCGGTTGTTCTCGGCGAGGATCGTGCGATCCACCTGTTCGCCCCAGAGGAAGTCGGAATCGCCGGGCTCGGTGATGCGGACCTTACGGAGCATGCGCGAGACGATGATTTCGATGTGCTTGTCGTTGATCACGACGCCCTGGGTGCGGTACACCTTCTGGATCTCGGTGATGAGGTAATCCTGCACCTTGGACTGGCCGAGGATGTCGAGGATGTCGTGCGGGTCGACGGCGCCGTCCGTGAGGACCTGGCCCTGCTTCACCTTGTCGCCGGCGGCGACGATGATGTGCTTGCCGTGCGGGATGAGGTGCTCCTCTTCGCGGCCGATGGAGTCGGCGATGACGAGGCGCTTCTTGCCGCGGACGGAAGGCTCGAAGCGGACGGTACCGTCGATCTTGGCGATCTCGGCGGCGTCCTTCGGAGGACGGGCCTCGAAGAGCTCGGAGATGCGCGGCAGGCCGGCGGTGATGTCCTGGGTCTTGGCGGCCTGGCGGGGGATCTTCGCGACGATGGAGCCGCGGGCGACCTTGTCGCCTTCGTCGACCTCGACGCGGGCGCCGGCCGGGATGGAGAAGGAACCGACTTCCTTGCCGTTGGCGCCGATGATCTGAATCTGGGGATTCTGCTCGTCGGAATGCTCGATGACGGACTTGTAGAACGTGTTGTTCGACGGGTCGCGCTCTTCGGTGAAGGTCACGCCGGAGATCATGTCGACCAGGCGGATCTTGCCGTCGCCGTTGGCGATGATCGGGGTGGAGTTAGGGTCCCAGGCGGCGATGAGCACGCCCTTCTCGACCGTCTTGCCGTCCATGACGCCGACGACGGAGCCGGCGACGATGCGGTATTCCTCGGTCGGGGAGCCGGCCTCGTTGAGGAGACGGATCGAGCCGTTGCCGTTGACGGCGATGAACTTGTCGCCCACGGCGACCGTGGTGAGGTCGACGTACTGGACGAGGCCCTTGCCCTTGGACTTGATCTCGGGGGTCTTCAGCTGGGCGACGCCACCGATGTGGAACGTACGCATGGTCAGCTGGGTGCCCGGCTCGCCGATGGACTGGGCGGCGATGATGCCGACCGCGGTGCCGCGTTCGACCATGCGGCCGGTCGAAGGATCGAGGCCGTAGGAGGTGGGCGGGATCGCGTTCACGTTCATGTGCGTGAGCGGGGAGAGGACCTTGACGCGGTCGAGGCCGACGGTCTCGATGCGCTTGGCGAGGACTTCGTCGATGAGCTCGCCGGCCTTCACGATGACTTCGGAAGGATTGAGCGGGTTCGTGACGTCTTCGGACGGGCAACGGCCCACGATGCGTTCGGAGAGGGAGACGAGGAGCTCGTCGCCGTCGTAGATCGGGGTCTTCCAGACGCCGTTCGGGATGTGCACGTGGACGCGGTCGACGCCGGCGTCGCGGAGCTTGGCCATGAGCTCTTCCGTGAGCGGGGCTTCGGACTTCGCGAGGAGCTTGGCGGCGCCGGAGGGGTTCGTGACGTCGGCGGCCAGGT
>JAURFU010000030.1 GCA_030834165.1 Verrucomicrobiota bacterium | reverse complement strand
TGTAGCCTTCGGCGGCGACCAGGCCGCTGGCGGCCGCGAAGGAGAGCAAGGTAGCAAGACGCATAGGGAGGTAGGGGTGCAGACAGATTGGAGGAGCGGAGGTTCTGGGAAAAGGGTAATTGGGGCTTAATTAGGGCTAGGGCCAGGGCTGGAGCTTGGGCTAGGCAATCCCAACCCCACTTCTAGCCCTAGCCCTGACCCTAGCCCTAGCCCTGACCCTGGCCCTGACCCTGGCCCTAGCCCTAAATTAGCCCCTTTCCCCCTCATTCTGCCCCTCCCCCACCCCTGCCCCCACCCCTATTCCATTGCCCTTCCCTGCTCGATTGCCCAACTTACGGCCCATGTCCGCGCCCAAGGCCCGTTTCACCCTCGAATTCGAAAAGCCCCTCCGGGAGCTCGAGGACAAGATCAACTCCCTCCGCGCTTCCTCTGAGACCGCCGGGATGGACGTTTCCAAGGAAATCAAGTCCCTCGAGACCAAGATGGAGCAGACCCGACGGGAGGTCTATGGGCACCTGACCCCCTGGCAGCGCGTCCAGCTGGCCCGCCACCCTCGCCGCCCCTACTCCCTGGATTACATCGGCATGCTCTTCGATGATTTCCAGGAGCTGCACGGAGACCGACTCTACATGGACGACGAGTCCACCGTCGGCGGCACCGCCTTCTTCGAAGGCCGCCCGGTCATGGTCATCGGCCAGCAGAAAGGCCGCGACACGAAGGAGAACCTCCGCCGCAACTTCGGCTGCCCGAATCCCGAAGGCTACCGCAAGGCCCTTCGCCTGATGAAGCTGGCCCACACCTTCGGCCTCCCGATCATCACCCTCGTCGACACTCCCGGCGCCTTCCCCGGCATCGGCTCCGAAGAGCGCCACGTGGCCGAAGCCATCGCGGTCAACCTCCGCGAGATGAGCCAGTTCGCCGTGCCGATCATCACCTTCGTCATCGGCGAAGGCGGTTCCGGCGGTGCGCTCGGCATCGCCGTGTCGAACAAGGTCTACATCCTCGAGAACGCCTACTACTCCGTGATCTCGCCCGAGGGCTGCGCCGCGATCCTCTTCAAGGACCGCGCCCACGCTCCGAAGGCCGCCGAAGCCCTGCGCCTCGACGCCCCGAACCTCCTCAAGCTCGGCGTCGTCGACGGCGTCGTGAAGGAACCCCTCGGCGGCGCCCAGGAAGACCCGGCCGCCACCGGCTCCGCGATCCGGAAGACCTTGCGCGATGCGCTCGCCGACCTTACCAAGGTCCCGCCGGAGAAACTCGTCGCGAAACGCTACGCGAAGTTCCGTGCGATGGGCGTCTTCTCGGAGTAAGCCGGCGGTCCCGGCCAAAGAAACAAGGGGCGCCGCATGGCGCCCCTTGTTCATGTCCGGATCCGGGGACCCTCAGCCGCCGTTGGCCAGGACACGGATGTAACGGGTGAAGTTACGTCCGTGCTGGAAGACGATGCGGCGGAAGGCGGCGGTATCGGCGAGGGTCGACTCGCCGCGAAGTTCCTGCAGGCCGCGCAGCTCCTTGGAGCCCTCGGGCGTCAGCAAGGTGAGCGAGACCTCGACGCCGCGCACGGTGTAAGGCAGGTAAGGCAACGGGGCGACCGCGACGGGGGCGCCGACGGGCAGGTTGTCAGGGTACAGACGGTTCGAGTAGACGCGGAGGCGGCCGAGGAAGAGATCCTGCGGATGCACCGCGGCGGCCGTCGGCATGGCCACCGAGGCCGGGGCGGCCGCCGTCGCGTAACGCAACGAAGCGGCCGGGACCGTCGCGGCCGTGGTACCCGACTTGAAGGCGGCCCCGTAACCGCCGACGGCCGGATTGGTTCCGTTGCGGGTGGTGTCGGCCGCGACCGCGAAGACAGGGCGCAGGACCGAATCCACGCGGCCGAGGGGATCGCGCATGGTGGCCGGAGGCACGACCGTCGCCGGCAACGAGGAGCTGCACCAGAGGATCAGGTTCATCGCGACGACGTTCGAGGCGATGAAGTTCTGCTCGTCGAGGGTCCAGCAGCCAGGAGTGGCGTCGAGCAACGTCTTGGTCTTCAGGCCGCTGGCACCGGCGACGGGCGCGTACTCATGGACGTTGCGGGCGCCGCCCGTCCAGTAGTTCCAGGGCGAGGTCGGGACGGCGGGGGTGCCGTCCATGATGACCTTCAATCCTTCGTTGAAGGTGTTCTCCGGATCGATGACGGTGCGGTAGACCCCGTAGACCTGCTGGATCTTCTCGCCGGGCATGTCGAAGGGCGAACGGTGGCCGAGGCGATACGCCACGGCGCAGACATCGCCGCGGAGCTGCCGGCGGCCGGTGGCTTCCGCCGACCAGCGCGGGCGGTCCGCCGGCGTCGAGAAGAGCATGACGATCGGCTGATCGACTCGATGGACGTTGCCGACCGACTGCGGGGCGCCGGCCGGGGCGCCGTTGCCGCCGGGGACGACGATCTCCATCCAGCAGCGCCCGTCGGCGCGGACGACGGCGGTCGAGAAATCGTTCTCCATCGCGTCCAGGACGCCGCGCGCCTCGGACTGGGTGGAAAGGTCGGCGACGGCGCGGTCGTACACGCGCATCGTGTCGGCCGCGATCGTGACGACGGTGAGGACGATCACCACCATGATGGCGGTGGAGACCATGACCTCGAGGAGCGTGAAGCCGGCGCGGAGGCCGCGGAAGGTCTTGTTCATCGGCTGATGACGATGTTCTGCACGAGCAGAGGATTGACGGAGTTATCCTTGAAGACCGCGGCGTCGACGTAGTCGTGCGGGAAGAACTCGGCGACGACGGGGAGGTAGGCCAGCGGATACTGGTTCGGGTCGACGGGTAGGTCCGTCGTGCCCGGGACGAACTTCGCCGCATCAGGCTCGCCGGTGGTCGCGTTGATCTGGTAACGCTGGCCGTTCAGGAGCTTGGACAACGAGAGCCGCACGCGCATGGGCGTGCCGACGACGTTGCGGGCGGAGGCGCCGAGGGCGGTGAAGTTGTCGCCGTTGCGCTTGGCGGTGGCGACTTCCATCACGGAGGGGTTCGCGGACAGCGCGTAGTTCGTGCCGTTGAAGTCGGTGGTGGCGGAGACGATCTTACGCTCGTAGACGTAGAGCCAGACGGCGTTGGCCGAGGAATTGTCCTTCGCCCGGCAGAGCAGCCGGTAGACGAGGTCGAAGTTCGAGGCCGGCTGCGCCGTGGGCGAGGGGTCCAGCGCCGGGGTGAAGAGCGCCGACGCCTGATGCAGGTACTCGGTGTTCCCGGTGACGCCGGTGGTGTCGCCGCCCTGATGGACGATGATCGTGCGCGGGTTGTCGAGGGCCGCGACCAGGCGGGTCACGCCGGACAGGGCCCGGTTGGTCTGCATGATGTCGTCCACCTGCTGGAAGGTGGAGCCGAGGATGCCGACCAAGGAGAGGATGGCGACGCCGACGATGCCGATCGCGAGGGTCACCTCGACGAGCGAGAAGCCCGGGCGGGCGGACTGGGGGGGACGGAAGGTTGTCATCGTAAAGGGTCGGTTCACTTGGCCTTGTCCATCTCCTCGGAGTCGAGGGTCATGGAGATGTCGCCGTTGGGACGGAGCAGGACGGCGGCGAACTGGTTCTCGGAGGCGACGTCGATCGCGGCCCGGCCGGCGCCGGTGTTACGCACGGACCCCAAGGCCAGGACGAGCACGGTGCGGCCGAGGTGGTTGGAGGCGCCCGAGCCCTGCAGCTCGACGTAGTACCACTTCTTCGGATTGAAATCCGCGCCCATCGCCGCGAGCGCCATCGGTTGGGAAGTGGGGGCGAAGGTCATGACCGGCGGATTGGAGGCGGGCTGGTCCTGGGTGCTCGGCGTGATGTTGTCGGCGACCTGGCCGACGTTGCTGCGACGCGTGCCGGCGGCGACGGCCAGCTGCATCGAGGTGCCGACGTCCGCGGCGGGCGGGACGAAGACGACGCCCGATGGCAGCATCTGCGGGGGCTCCGGCGAGTACCACTTGTAAGGCAGGGACGAGGTGTTGGTGATCGACGCGGGGTTGTTGGCCCCGAGGTCGGCGGAGCTCACGCCGCCGACGGCCAGCACGACCTGGCGGAGATGGTTCACCTCGTCGTCCGGATCGTTGAGGATCAGCAGACGATAGCGCGGCGCATGGGTGATCCCCGTGCCGCCGGGACCGCGGTTCATGAGCGCCATGGCGCGCAGCGTGCGGATCGAGGAACCCAGCATGCGCTGGCCGGCGGCCAGACCGCCGCCGTCTCCCGCGTTCAATCCCAGGAACAGGGAGGAGATGAGCAGGATGATCGTGATGACGACCAGGAGCTCGACCAAGGTGAAGCCCTTGCGGGCGAGGGAACGGGCGGACATTATTGGATGGCGAAGACCTGCGCGAAATCGGAGGCGCCGAGGCCGTCGTAAGACTCGAAGTCGTCGGCGAGGTCGGTGGTGTAGATGATGATGCGGGCCGGGAGGCCGGCGGCGGTCGCCATGTTGCGGAGCTCGTCAGGCAGCGAGACGGCGCCGCCGGGAGGATTGATGTTCCGGATGCTGGTGTTGTTGTCGGTGTCGAAGATGACGCGGATGCGGCGGTTGCCGAAACGGTCGACCAGGCGGCTGGCGTCGCTGAAGGTGGTCGGGTCTTCGAAATCATCCCGGCCGAAGGCGACGAATTCCTCGGCGTTACGATTGAGGGCGCGGCGGTCGGCGACCGAAAGGGCGGTGCCCGTCGGCTGGCGGCCGGAAAGGGCGCGGACGAACTTGCCGTTCACGGCCTGATCTTCGAGGAGATGGAGGGTGTCGGCGGTGGTCACGTAGGTGCTGCCGATGTTGGGGTAGAAGCCGTAGGTCTGCTTGTAGCGGGCCAGCCCGCTGGCCCACTGGGAGAAGGCGGTCTGGGCCGAAGACTGCCGGGCTCGCTTGCGGATCCCCCCGATGGCCGGGAACAAGGCGGCCGCCAGGACGCCGATGATGGCGATGGCGGTCAGCAATTCGATCAGGGTGAAACCGGGACGACGACGGGAGCTCATGGAAAACGGGGTGGCTGGGGAACTCCATTCTACGCCCCAGCCTGCTGGCTTGAACAGCCAAAACCCTCGGTCAACGGATGGTCACGAAGCTGGCCAAGGCGAAGGCCGTCGGCACCAGCGCCCATAAAGCGAGGCGTAAAGGTGAAATACCGGGCCCGAAATGGCGGGAGAGAATGGATTGTCCCGCAGGATTGGGGGCGTTGGCGATCACGGTCAGCCCCCCGCCGGCCAAGGCACCGGCCACCACGGCATGCCGGAGCGCCTCCGCTTCCGCCCCGGGGAGCCCCAAGGCAGGCACCTGGGCGGCGAGGTAGGTGATCGCGGCGTTGTCATTGAAAGAGGTCAGAATCGTCGAGACTCCCATGAGCGCCCCTTCGTTCAGCTTCATGATGACGGGCGAGATCCACCAGGCCTGCAGGCCGCCGAGGACGACCAGCCCGGCGAGGAAGAAGCCGACCAGCAAAGGCCCGCGGAGCCGGACCGGATCCTGCCACTGAGGCGTGGCCACGGTGAAGGCGAGGAAGACGAGGAACCCTCCGAGCATCAGGATCGGACGATGACCGGCGAGCATGGTGACCGTCCAGACCATGAGGGAAAGGTGGACCACCGTGACCCAGACCGGGATGGCCTCCCGGGCGTGCCCGCCCTTCCCTTCGGCCTTCAGGCCCGCGAGTTCCTTCCGGAAGACCAGCAGGTAGGTCAGGTTCGAGGCGAGGATCGAGACGACCGCGGCCCAGCCGTAATGCGCGAAGACGTCCGCGGTCGACCAACCCCACTTGCCGGCCACCATCACGATGGGCGGAGCGGCGAAGTTCGTGAGCGCGCCGCCGACGGAGATGTTGACGAACAGCAAGGCCAGGGTGGCGTATTTCAGGCGCTCGCTCGGACGCAGGGCGTAGAACTGGGAAGAGAGCAGCAGCGCGCCGATGGTCATCGCGGCGGGCTCCGTGATCAGGGAGCCGAACAAGGGCGCCAGCGTGAGGATGACGAACCACCGGGCCGCCGTGCCGTCCCCCAGCAGCCAGGCCACGCCGCCCAGCAGCCGGGCCGCCAAGGCCATGACCGGCCGGGCCGCGGCGAGGGTCATGATGACGAACACGAACAGGGGCTCGATGAACTTGGAGGCTCCGGCCGGCGGCACGCCGGCGAGGGCGGCCGCGTAATCACCGGTCTCCACGTAACGGCAGGCGAAATCCCAACCCTTGCCCGGCCAGGCGATCAGCAGGCCGAAGAGCACGAAGGTCCAGATGCCGAAGACGGCTTCGACTTCGCCGAGCAGGTGCATGATCGCGGCCTTCAGGGAGGATGACTCGCCGCGGTCGTTGACCGGCGCCCGGCCCTCGCGGACCTCCTCGCGGTGGGCCTCCTCCAGCTTATGGGCGGCCCGCGCGAAGATCGGCGCGACGAAGGCGTGCAGGATCGCCAACCCGAACACCACGGAGGCGGCCAGGAGGAAACCATCCTGGCGCACGGCGGCGGTGAGCTGCGTCCATAGGTCGGGAGTCGTCGGCATGCCCCGACGAAAACAGGCTCCCGCCGGTTGGCAACCTCCGCCGACGCCTACCGCTTCGCGGGAGTGTCCGGCCGGGCTCCGCCCAAGGCCCGGATGAGGTCCACCTGGGCCGTGATCCGCGCCAGCCGCACCTCCGCCACCGCGGCCGAGGACTCCGCCTGCTCCCGGCGGGCGACGAGCAGTTCGGCCGGGCCGGCCTGTCCGGCTCCCTGCCGGGCTTCCGCCACCCGGAACGCCTCGCGGGCCGCCTTGGCCCGGCGGTCGGCCGCCCGCGCCGCCGAAGCGGTCTCCCGGACGTCGACCAAAGCGTCGCGGACTTCGCGGAACGCATTCAGGACGGCCTGCTCATAAGCCGCCGCCGCCTGGTTACGCACGGCCACCGCGGCGTCCACGCGCGCGGCGCCGCGGCCGGCGTCGAAGACCGGCAGCTGCATCCCGAGGCCGAGGGCGGTGGTGCTGTTACGCGGACCGAAGAGCGATTCGAGGTCGGGGCTTTCGGTGCCGAGCGAGCCGGTGAGCGAGAAGGTCGGGAAACGGGAGGCCTTGACGAACCCGATGCGGGCGTTGGCGGCGACCAGCGCCTGCTCCGCCGCGAGCACGTCGGGACGCTGTCGCAGCAGGTCGGACGGCAGGCCGGCCGCCACGGGCGCCGGCACGCGGAGGGCGTCGCCGCGCCGGGGCGCGATGACGAGCGCGGGCTGGCCCGTCAACGCGCCGAGCAGATGCTCGGCCTGGGCGCGGACGCGGCGGGCGGAAGAGCGACGGGAGACGGCGTCGGCCCGCGCGACCTCGGCGGCGGCGACGTCGGCCGGACCGGCGGCGCCCACGGCGAGCCGCTTGGCGACGAGGGAGGCTTCGGCCTCGCGGGCGGCGAGGACCTCCTCGGCCGCGGCGACGCGGACCTCCGCGGCGCGCAACGAGGCGTAGGCCCGGACCACGGCGGCGCCCACGGCCAGGCCGACGACGCGGCGGCCTTCCTCGGCCTGCAGGAGCCGGGCGCGCGCGCCTTCCTCGGCGCGGCGGAGACGACCCCAGAAATCAAGTTCGAACGAGGTCGCCAGCGCGGCCCGCTGGTTGGTGCGGACGCGTCCGTTCAACGCGAGGTTCGGATTAAAGCCGCCTTCGCTGATCTTGATCTGCTGCGAGACCATGGTCGCGTCGACCTGCGGCAAGGAGGCGCCTTCGACCTCGGCGAGGCCGGCGGCGGCCTCCTCGATCCTCGCGACGGCCAGCCGGAGATCCGTGTTGGCCGCGAACGCCTTCGCCACGAGGGCGTCGAGCTCCGGATCGCCGAAGGACTTCCACCACTCGGCGCGGACGGCGTCGCCGCCCTTCCCCGCTTCGGGGTAGGCTTCGGCGGAAGGCGTGGCCGGCCGCTGGTAATCGGGGCCGAGCGCGCAACCGGCGAGCAGGCCGGCGGCGAGGAGCAGCGGGAGACGGGGCTTCATGGCTGGACGACGGCCTTCTCCTTGCGGCCGGAAAGGAGGTGGAAGAACCAAGGGATGAAGAGCGTGGCCACGAAGGTGTCGAGGAGCATGCCGCCGAGCACGCCCGTGCCCATCGACTGGCGGGCCGCGGCGCCCGCGCCCCCGGCGAGGGCGAGCGGGACGACGCCGAGCACGAAGGCCATCGACGTCATGACGAGCGGACGGATGCGCATGCGGGCCGCCTCGACCGCGGCGTCGGCCGCGGAACGCCCGGCGCGCCGGGCGCTCTCGGCGAACTCGACGATGAGGATCGCGTTCTTGGCCGCGAGGCCGATGAGCGTGACGAGGCCGATCTGGAAGTAGATGTCGTTGGGCATGCCGCGCATGAAGATCGCGAGCAGCGCGCCAAGCAGCGCGAACGGCACGGTCAGCAGCACGCCCAGCGGCAGGGCGAGGTCTTCGTAGAGCGCCGCGAGGATCAGGAAGACCATCAGCAGCGCGAGGAGGAAGGCGGGCAAAGCCGAGGTCGCCGCACGTTTCTCCTGCAGCGCCTGGGCCGTCCAGTCGATGCCGTACCCCACGGGCAGGAGTTCCTCCGCGACCCGCTCGACGAGCGCGATGGCCTCGCCGGAGCTCACGCCGGGGGCCGGCGCGCAGATCAGGCGGGCGGACAGGAAGCCCATGTGCCTTTCGAGCTGCTCCGGTCCGGAGGAGGGCTTGAACCTGACGAAGGACGACAAGGGGATCATCTCGCCGTTGCCGGCGCGCACGTGCACGCGACCGGCCGCGGCGGCGTCCATGCGGTCCGCGGCCTCGGACTGGACGAGCACGCGGTAGGTGCGGCCGGCCAGCGTGAAGTCGTTGGCGTAGACGACGCCGATCGTGGCCTGCAAAGCCTCGTGCAGTTCGGGAAGCGAGACGCCCATCGTGGCGGCGCGGACCTCGTCGACCTCGGCCAGCACCTGCGGGACCGCAGGACGCAGGAAGACGCGGATGCCGGTGAGTTCAGGGCGGGCCCGCAGGGCGGCTTCCAGCTTCTCGATGTTCGCCGCGAGCCGGGCGGGATCGTCGTCCTCCTTGGCCTGCAGATAGAATTCGAAGCCGCCGGCGGAACCGATTCCGCGGATCGCGGGAGGATTCACCACCAGGCACATGCCGTCCGGCTGGGTCATGCCGATCCCGTTGAACTGGCGAGCAAGCGCCTCGCCTCCCGGCGGACGTGCGCCGAAATCCTTCAACGGAAGGAAGATCGTGCCCGAATTCGTGCGTTCGCCGCCGCCGAGCAGGTCGAAGCCGCTGATCGCGAAGGTATGCCGCACCGAGGGGTGCTGCCGGAACTTCGGCGTGAGGTCGTCCATGAAGGCCTTCGTGCGTTTGATGCCCGCGCCGTCGGGCAGCGCCACCATCGCGAGGAGGTAGCCCTGGTCCTCGGGCGGCAGGAAACTGCGGGGGATGGTCGTGACGAGCGCGAAGTTCGCGAGGACGATGCCGGCGAAGGCGGCGCCCGCCGAACGGGGATGCTCCAGCAGCCAGCGGACGACGCGCCCGTGCCAGGCGGCGACGCGCCCGAAGCCGCGGCCGAAGCCGTCCACGAGCCAGGCGAGGCGGCCGGCCGAAGCGTGGGCGTGCGGCCGGAGCATGAGCGCGCAGAGCGTCGGGGTCAGGGTGAGCGCGACGAAGCCGGACAGGATGACCGAGAGGGCCACGGTGACGGCGAACTGGCGGTAGAGCACGCCGGCGATGCCGCCGAGGAAGGCGACGGGCAGGAACACGCAGACGAGCACGCAGACGATGGCGACGATCGCGCCCGCGACCTCGCGCACCGATTCCTTGGCCGCCTCGAAGGGGCTCAGGCCCTGCTCGCGCATGAGCCGCTCGGTGTTCTCCAGCACGACGATCGCGTCGTCGACCACGATGCCGATGGCGATGACCATCGCGAAGAGCGTCAGGATGTTGATCCCATAGCCCATGACCCAGAGTCCCGCGCAGGCGCCGATCAGCGAGACAGGCACGGCGATCATCGGGATGAGCGTCGCCCGCCAGGAACCGAGGAAGAGGAAGACGACGAGCGCGACCAGCAGCGCGGCCTCGAAGAGCGTGCTGCGGACCTCGCCGATGGCGGAGCGCACGAAGCGGGTGGTGTCGAAGGGGATCGCGTATGCGACGTCGGGCGGGAACTGGCGCGTCAGCTCGTCCATGCGCGTCCGGATGCGGTCGGCGGTCTCGAGGGCGTTGGAACCCGTCTGCAGGAAGACGCGGATGCCGGCCACGGGCTTGCCGTCCAGCATGCTCAGCTGCTCGTAGCTCTGGGAACCGAGCTCGACGCGCGCCACGTCGCGCAGGCGCAGCGCGCCCTCGCCGGCGCCGGCGCGCAGGACGATGTCCCCGAACTGCTCGGGCGAGGACAGGCGGCCGCGCGCCACGACGGGGATCACGAAGGCGGCGTCCACCGAAGGCTCCTGGCCGAGGCGGCCGACGGCGTACTGGGTGTTCGTCGCGCGGACGGCGCGCACGACCTCCGCGGCGCTGACCCCGAGCGCGGCCATGCGGTCCGGCCGCAGCCAGACGCGCATCGCGTAGTCGCGGGCGCCGAAGACGCCGCAGTCGCCGACCCCGGGCAGACGCTTGAGCTCCTCGACGACGACCGAAGAGGCGTAGTTGCTCAGGAAGACGGAATCGCGCGTGGCGTTGGGCGAGACGATCGAGACCGACATGAGGATGTCGTTCGAACGCTTCTTGGTGATGACGCCGAGGCGGCGCACCTCCTCGGGGAGGCGGGGCTCGGCGAGCTTGACGCGGTTCGCGACGAGGATCGTCGCCATGTCCGGGTCGACGCCGTTCTCGAACGTGACGGTGATGCTCAGCGCGCCGCTCGACGAGGCGTTGGAAGAGTAATACAGGAGCCCTTCGACGCCGTTGATCTGCTCCTCGAGCGGGGCGGCGACGTTGTTGACCAGGGCCTCGGGCGAGGCGCCGGGATAGCTCGCGACGACGGTGACGGTCGGCGGGGCGATCTGCGGATACTGCGACAGCGGCAGGTTCAGCAGCGCGAGGCCGCCGATCAGGACGATGACGAGGGAGAGGACGGCCGAGAAGATCGGCCGGCGGATGAAGAAATCCCAGCCCATTTACTTCTTGGCCGGGGCGACGGCGACCGGGGCGCCCGGGCGCAGCTTATGCAGCTGGTTGAGGATGACGCGGTCGCCGTTCCGCAGGCCGGCGAGGATGACGACGTCCGCGCCTTGGGTCTCGCCCAAGGTCACGGCGCGCGCTTCGGCGCGGTCGCCGGCGCCGATGACGAAGACGGAACGGCCCGACGGGGCCTGCACGAGGGCCTGCTGCGGGACGAGATAGGCGTCCTTGGCCTTGTCTCCGGTCACGCGCACGCGCACGAACTGGCCGGCGAGGAGCGCGTCGTCCGCGTTGGCGAAGCGCGCGCGCAGCTGCACGGTGCCGAGACGGGTGTCGACCTGCGTGGCGGCGAAATCGATCCTGCCGCGCGCCGGCATGGCCGAACCGTCCGGCCGCAGCAAAGCGACCGCGGCGCCCTGGGCGCCCGCGGCGCCGGACGCGAAGAGGCGATGGAAATCGGCCTCCGCCAGCCCGAAGCGGGCCCAGACCTCGTCGGAGCGCACCACCGTCGTGAGCAGGCCGTCGGGCCCGACGGGGTTCACGAGCGTGCCTTCGGTGCGGAGACGGCGGCCGGCGACGCCCGCGATGGGCGAGCGGACTTCGCAGTAATCGAGGTCGAGCTTGGCGAGCTCGGCGCGGGCCGCGGCGGCCTCACGCGACGCGACGGCGGCGTCGGCGAGGGCCTTGGCGTCGTCGGCCTCCTTGCGGCTCGCGGCCTGCTGCTTGAAGAGCGCGGCCTGACGGGCGGCCTCGGCGGAGGCCTGCGCGGCGCGGGCGGTCTCCTGCGCGAGCTGGGCGCGGGCGAGCGCATGGGCCGCGGCGTAGGGCGCCGGATCGATGCGGAAAAGGAGGTCGCCGGCCTTCACCTTGGCGCCTTCGGCGTAGTCGACGGTCTGCAGGATGCCGGTCACGCGGGCGCGCACCTCGACCTCCCGGACGCCCTCCACCTGCGCGGGGGCGACGGCGGTCTGCGGCAGGTCGGCCGGAGCGACCTGGATGACGGCCACGGACAGGGGGCCGGGAGCGGGCGGAGCCGACTCCTGACGGCATCCGACGAGAGCCAGCAGCATCGCTCCGAACAGAAGGCGCTCGACAGCCAGGGTTTTACATACAGACATGTATGTAAATCTAGACGCCCACACATGGCTCGCAAGACCAAAGCCGAAGCGGCCCAGACCCGTGAACGAATCGTGCTCTGCGCCCGCGAGGTCTTCAGCCGTCACGGCGTCACCAACACGTCCCTGGAAGAGGTCGCCAAGGAGGCGGGGGTGACCCGCGGGGCGGTCTATTGGCATTTCCGCGACAAGGCCGACCTGTTCATGGCGGTCCGCCAGCAGACCGGGGTGCTGCTGCGCTTTCCGGACGAGGGCGCCGGCGACCCGCTGCGTCGGCTGGAACTGGGGCTGCGATCGGCGTTGGACCGGCTGGCCGAAGACAAAGCCGCCCAGGAGACCTACGAGGTCATGCTTTGGAAGTGCGAATACATCGGGGCCTTCGCCGGGGTCCGCCAGGACCTGATGACGGCGGGCGCCCAGTTCCTCGCCGACACGACCGAACTCTACGCCGCCGCGAAGAAGGCCCGGCTCACCCCCCCCGGCCTCGACCCGCACCTCTGCGCCCAGGATACCTTCTGCTTCTACGCCGGCCTGCTGAAACTCTGGCTGGCCGACGAAGCCGGCCGCGCCCTGCGTGGCGACGTCCGCCGGCTGATCGCCGCCCATGTCGCCGGCCGGCGCCGCGCGAAGCCGCAGAAGGCGGTTTGACTGGGGTCGGCGGACGGATTAGGAAATCCGCGTGAAGGCCTTCCCCGCCCTGCTCGCGTTGCTGACCGTCCTGACGGCCGGAGCGGCGCCTGCGCCGGAAGCTCCCCAGTCCTTGCCGATCCTCTACGACCAGCCGGGAGACCGTTACATCCTGCGCATCGACAACCGCCGCTACCAGATGCCTTATCCGACGAAAGAAGGCGTCGCGCGCCTGATGTCGGCCGCGAACTATCCGCGCACGAAGCTGCTTTACGACGAATACAAGCGCGCGCTCGAAGATCGCGCCAAGGCGGAGTCCACGATCCGCAGCTCCCAGTCCAACCTCGCGCGGGAGACCGAGCGCGTCGCCCGGCTCAACCGCAGCCTGGACTCGCTCCGCCAGCAGCTCGCCCTGCTCCGCGGCCTGCCCAACGTCGACCTCAACGAGCTTCTCTTCCTCCAGAACCAGATCCGCGCCACCGCCGCCTCGCTGGCCTCCGCCGAAGCGCAGGAAGCCAAGGCCGCCGCCGCGCTCGACCGCACGCAAGGCGCCGCCGAAGCGACCTTGGTCCGCGCCGACAAGGCCCGCGACGCCTATGTCGCCGCGCTGACCGAATACGAGAAGCCGCTCGCCGAGATCCGCGCGCTCGCCCTCTCCGTCGGCTCAGCCCTCTGAACTCATGCGCCCCGCCTCCGCCCTCCTCCTCGCCCTCCTCTGCGTCGGCGCCGCCCTCCCCGCCCAGCCGGCCAAGCCCGCCGCGAAGGCCGCGCCGAAGGCGGTCGACCGTTATGCGCTCCGCCCGGACGAAAAAGTCTCGTGGCACGACGTCCGCGCGACGGACCTCGAAGGCCGCGCCTTCCCCGACGCCGAGCGCAAGAGCTACTTCGACCGCCTGCCCGCCGAGGCCGACGGCAAGGTGACGCCCGCGGTCTGGGGCCTCAGCCGCGACAGCGCGGGCCTGATGTTCCGCTTCCGCACCGACGCCTCGACGATCTACGCGCATTACAAGGTCACGAAACCGCTGCTCGCGATGCCGCACATGCCCGCCACCGGCGTCAGCGGACTCGACCTCTACGCCCGCGACCAGGACGGCAGGTGGCGCTGGGTCCAGGTCGCCCGCCCGACCGCGCAGGAGATGAAGATCCGCCTGGCCGACGGCCTCGACGCCGGCGAACGCGAATACGCGCTCTACCTCCCGCTCTACAACGGCGTCGAATTCCTCCACGTCGGCGTGCCCGAAGGAAAGCAGTTCGCCGGCCTCAAGCCGCGCGCGAAGCCCGTCGTGTTCTACGGCACCTCGATCACGCACGGCGCCTGCGCCAGCCGTCCGGGCATGGTGCACACCGCGATCCTCGGACGCCGCTTCGACATGCCGGTCGTCAACCTGGGCTTCTCCGGCAACGGCCGCATGGACAAGGAAGTCGGCGACTTTCTCGTGCGCATCGACGCCGCCGCCTACGTCATCGATTGCCTCCCGAACATGAGCGGGAAAGAGGTCGCCCAGAAGTGCGTGCCGCTCGTGAAGCAGCTGCGCGCCGCGCGGCCTGACACCCCGATCGTCCTCGTCGAAGACCGCCGTAATACCGACTCCTGGATCATCGCCTCACGCCGCAAGCACCACGACGAGAACCATGCCGCGCTGAAAGCCGCCTATGAACAGCTCGTGAAGGAAGGCGTCAAAGGCCTGTCCTACGTGCCCGGCGACCACCTCTACGGCGACGACGCCGACGGCGCCACGGACGGCTCGCACGCGAGCGACCTGGGCTTCCACCGCCAGGCCGACGTGTTCGAACCGATCCTCAAGGCCGCCCTCGGTCGCTGATTTTACCGCCGGTCCGCTGGCGCTCGGACCGCTTCCTTCCAACCTGCCCGCCGATGAACCGCAGCTACCGCTACTACGACCTCATCCTCGGCGCGTTCGTCGCGGTGCTGCTCTGCTCCAACCTCATCGGCCCGGCCAAGGTCGTGCAGCTCGACCTGCCGTTCGTCGGCCCGACCGACTTCGGCGCGGGCAACCTCTTCTTCCCGCTCTCGTACATCTTCGGCGACATCCTCACCGAGGTCTACGGCTACGCGCTCGCGCGCCGCGTGATCTGGTCGGGCTTCGCGGCGATGCTCTTCGCCACGGTGATGACGTGGGTGGTGCTCGCGATGCCGGCCAGCCCCGACGAACCGTTCAGCGCGCAGTTGCAACCGGCGCTCGAGACCTGCTTCGGCGGCGGCTGGCGCATCGCGTTGGGTTCGATCATCGCCTTCTGCGTCGGCGACTTCCTCAACTCCTACGTGCTCGCGAAGATGAAGGTGCGCATGGGCGGCAAGCATCCGTGGGCGCGCTTCATCGGGTCGACCGTCGTCGGCCAGGGCGTCGACAGCCTGATCTTCTACCCGCTCGCCTTCCTCGGCATCTGGAGCCCGGCGACGTTGGTCGCGGTCATGGCCGCGAACTGGTTCTTCAAGGTGCTCGTCGAGGCGATCATGACCCCCGTGACGACGGTCGTCTGCGCGAAGCTCAAGCAGGCCGAAGGGGTCGACGCCTACGATACCGACACCGACTTCACGCCTTTCAGCCTGCGGCGCTGACCGGACCTACCCCTGCTGGAGCGGCATTATCGGCCTCCAACGGGCTTTTCTGTCATATTCCTCAGGATTTCCGAGGTAGCCGTTGACAATACCCCCAGGGGTGAGCACAACAGCCTCAGTCAATTTCACTCAGGTAAGAGCCTCCCTTATAAAGGACGCATCAGTCGCGAGGGCGACTAACGGAATCAGGATTAACACTCTCCGTACCCGACCCCAGAGTCCCGTAGCTAGGACTCTGGAACTATTTGTCCCGGCAACGGGAAGACAGGCCGCACCACCCGTGCGGCCTGTTCCGTTGCGCCGTACCCAAGACCGGACTCGAACCGGTAAGCCTTTCGGCGGCAGATTTTAAGTCTGATGTGTATACCGTTCCACCACTTGGGCCGACGCCTCCAAGGTGCGGACGCACCCCGGATTGGCAACCCGGGAAAGCGGACGGCGTTCGCCTTCGCCTTGCCCTCCGGACCAAACGCCGCTTCCTTCCGCGCATGGATCGCTTAGCCCAGACGTTCGCCCGCTGCCAAGCCGAAGGCCGCCCGGCCTTCGTGAGTTACGTCTGCGCCGGCGACCCCGACGTCGAGACGTCCAAGGCCGTGCTGCTCTCCCTGGCGCAGAACGGCGCCGACGTGCTCGAAGTGGGCGTACCCTTCTCTGACCCTCTCGCCGACGGCCTGACCAACCAACTCGCGGCCCAGCGCGCCCTCGAAGGCGGCATGACCTACGACGGCCTGCTCGACGTGCTCCGCGCGGTGCGCGCCGGCACGGACAAGCCGATCGTCCTCTATTGCTATTATAACCTGCTGTTCTCGTTCGGCCTCGACGGCTACTGCGCCAAGGTCCGCGAAGCCGGCGCCGACGGCCTGCTTGTCCTCGACTGCCCGCCCGAAGAAGCCGACGAACTGATCGCGGCCTCCAAGAAGCACGGCCTCGCCAACATCTTCATCGTGGCCCCGACCACGCCGCCCGCGCGCATCGGCCTCATCGCCCAGCACGCCTCGGGCTTCATCTACTACGTCTCGCGCGAAGGCGTGACCGGCGAGCGCTCCGAACTGGCCGCCAACCTCTCCGCCTCGGTCGCCGAGATCCGCAAGCATACCGCCCTGCCGATCTGCGTCGGCTTCGGCGTCTCCACCGCCGCCCACGTCCAGGCCATCGCCAAGGTCGCCGACGGCGTGGTCGTCGGCAGCGCCCTCGTCAACGTGGTCGCCGCCCATCAGGACAACAAGTCCCAGGCCGCCGCCGCGATCGGCGCGAAGGTCCGGGAGTTGTTGGCTAAATAAGGCCCGAGGACTAGAGGACCCGAGGGCACGTTGGCCCGAGGACCTACGCTTCGAGGACCATGGATTCAAGGGCCTGAGGTCTCGAGGACAGGAGGACCCGAGGGCTAGAGGCCAAGCCACAAGGAGGTCACCGGGGTGCCAAGCTCCCAAGTGACTTCCTCGAGACCTCATGGCCTCAGGCCCTCTTGTCCCCGTTTCAACTGGCCCTCAGGTCCTCATATTCTCGGGTCCTCCAGCCCTCGAGTCCTCGTGTCCTCGAGTCAAAGGCCCTCCTTTGACGCTAATCCTTGACCAAGCCCCTTCCCTCCCCACTTTCCCCATGGTCCTAACCTCGTTAGGGCCACCGGAACCGCACCGCATGGCCCAACAAGACACCTGGACGAAAAAAGACCTGACCGGCATCGAGGAGCTTGCCCGCTCCGAGATCGAACTGCTCTTCCGCCAAGCCGACCAATTCCTGCCCGCCCTCGCGCCGGGCAAGGGCCTCGACCTGATGAAGGGCCGGACGGTGGTGAACCTCTTCCTCGAGCCGAGCACCCGCACCCGCACGGCCTTCGAGATCTCGGCCAAGAAGCTCGGTGCCGAAGTGGTGTCGATCAACACGACGGCCTCCTCCCTGGTGAAGGGCGAGACCCTCCGCGATACGGCCGAGAACATCCGCGCGATGGGCGTCGACGCCATCGTGGTGCGCCACTCCTCCGCCGGCTCGGCCCGCTATCTCGGCTCGGTCCTCGACATCTCGGTGGTCAACGCCGGCGACGGCGCCCACGAACACCCGACGCAGGCCCTGCTCGACGCCTTCACGCTCCGCCGCCGCTTCGGCAAGGTCGAAGGACTCAAGGTCACGATCCTCGGCGACATCCTCTTCAGCCGCGTCGCCCGCTCCAACATCCTCTGCCTCTCGAAGCTCGGCGCGCAGGTCACCCTCGCCGGCCCCGCGACGCTCGTCCCGGTCGCGCTGAAGGAAGCCTTCCCGCAGGTCCGCATCGTCCATGACCTCAAGGAAGCCCTCAAGGACTGCGACGCGGTGATGCTCCTGCGCATCCAACACGAGCGCCAGACGACCACCCACTTCCCTTCGCTCGGCGAATACACCGCGCAGTTCGGCCTCAACGCCGAGCGCGCCGCCTGGCTCAAGCCCGAGGCGATCGTGATGCACCCCGGCCCCATCAACCGCGGCGTCGAAGTCGAAAGCGAAGTCGCCGACGGCCCCCGCTCGGTCATCCTCGAACAGGTGCGGAACGGCGTCGCCGTCCGCATGGCCGTCCTTCACCTCTGCACCGGAGCCATCAGCCGATGAATCCCGCCGACAACTCCCCCCTCTGGATCCGCGGCGCCCGCGTGATCGATCCCTCAGCCAAGCGCGACGAAGCCAAGGGTGACGTCTTCGCCCTCGACGGCCGGTTCGTCGACCAGCTCTCCGCCACCGACCAGGCCAAGGCCCGCGTCATCGACGGCCAGGGCCTCGTGGTCGCGCCCGGCTTCGTCGACCTCAACTGCCGCCTCGGCGAACCGGGCCGCACGGCCCGCGAGACGATCCGCACCGGCACCCGCGCGGCCGCCGCCGGCGGTTTCACGACCGTGGTCACGATGCCCGATTCGCTCCCCGCGGCGGACAACGTCGGCACGATCCAGCTCCTCCGCGAGATCTGCTCCCGCGACGCCGCCGTGCGCGTGCTACCCACGGGCACCCTCACCAAAGGCCATGAAGGCAAGGCCCTCGCCCCGCTGGGCACGATGAAGAAGGCCGGCGTGGTCGCGGTCACCGACACGACCTCGGGCGTGCAGAACAACGAGATCATGCGCCGCGCGCTGGAATACGCCGCGATGTTCGACCTCGTCGTCCTCGACCATTGCCAGGACAGCAGCATGACCGAAGGCGGCCAGATGCACGAAGGCGCCTGGTCCCTCCGCCTCGGCCTCCGCGGCCTGCCCCGCGCCGCCGAGGAGATCGTGGTGTCGAGCGACTGCCTGCTCGCCGAACTGACCAAGGCCCGCATCCACCTGCAGCATCTTTCGTCCGGCGGCTCCGCCGAGATCGTGCGCCGCGCCAAGGCGAAGCAGCTCTCGGTCACGGCCGAGGTCTCCGCCCTGCACCTGCTCCTCACCGACGCCGCGCTGGCCAATTATCCGACCAGCCTGAAGACGAACCCGCCCCTCCGCGAGGAGGCCGACCGGCTCGCGCTCATCGCCGCGCTCGTCGACGGCACGATCGACGCGGTCTGCTCCGACCACTCGCCCTGCACGGCGACCGAAAAAGACTGTGAGTTCGACCTGGCTCCGTTCGGCGCCGCGACCCTCGAGACGGCCTTCGCGGCCGCCCACACGGCGCTTGTCGCCGCCGGCCACGCCAACCTCTCGGTCCTGATCGCCCGCCTCACGCATGGTCCGGCCAAGGCTCTCGGCCTCTCCGCCGGCACGCTCAAGGCCGGCGCCCTCGCCGACCTCGTGGTCCTCGACCCGCAGACCGCCTGGACGCCCGCGAAGTCCGACCTCGTCTCGAAGTCCGGCAACAACCCGCTCGTCGGCCGCGCCCTCGTGGGCCGCGTCCGCGCGACGTTCGTCGGCGGTCGTCAGGTCTTCGCCGCCTAAGCGACGATGGATGAGCTGACCCAGTCCCTCGACACCTTCGGGCCGTGGGACTGGGCATGCGTGGCCGCGAATCTCACCGCCGCGGCGATCGGGATCTTCGCGATCCGCTGCTGGCGCGGCATGCCCGCCGTGCCCCCGCCCCTCCCGACGTCCGCCCTGAACGCGGCCCTCGGCCTGGTCACCGGCCTGATGTCTTTCGGCGTGATCTTCGGACTCGTGCTCGCCGCCGCGGCCCAGGCCTTCTCCTCCCACTTCGGCATCGCCCAGGCCCACGTGTTCACCGCGGCCTTCCTCGGCCAGTCCGCCGCCGCGCTCTCGATGATCGCGATGGGCGCGCTCGTCCCGGAGACGTTGCGCTGGGCGCCGGACACGGTGCCGGCAGAACCTTCCGACAACGCGTTGCGGCGCGCCGCCCGCGCGTTCACGTTCCCTCGCCTGCTGCTGGCCCTGCTGGTGCTGTTCGCGCTCGGGCTCGCCCTCGCCGCGCTCTGGAAGGGCGTGCACGTCGGCTGGACGCAGCTCTTCCAGCACGGCCTCGTCGGCGAACCTCCCGCCGATGAGCCACAGGACATCGTGGACTCGGTGCTCAAGACCGACGTCGACACGTGGCGTTTCGGGACGATCATCCTGGCGGTGACGATCGGCGCCCCGATCATGGAGGAACTCGCCTTCCGCGGCATGCTCTACCCCGGCCTCCGGCGTCTGCTCGAAGGCGCCACCGAGCGCCACGCCCGCTGGCTCGCGGTCGCCCTCACGGGCCTGATCTTCAGCGCCGCCCACCAGAGCCCTTCGGCCGCCCTGCCGCTCCTCGGGTTCGGCGCCTTCATGTGCCTGGTGCGCGACCGCTACGGCCTGCTGACCTGCATGGCCGCCCACGCGGGCTTCAATCTCTGGAACTTAGTCTGGTTGAAACTCGCCCCGAACGCCTCCACGCTCTGAGGCCATGGGCGCCCTCACGACTCTTGCGGACCGCTCGGTCGCCAAGCTGACCGAGGAGGAGATCATCCGTCGCGTGGTGCAATCCCTCGCCGACGCCGCGCCGGCCTTCCCCG
This sequence comes from Verrucomicrobiota bacterium, assembly GCA_030834165.1. Taxonomy (GTDB): domain Bacteria; phylum Verrucomicrobiota; class Verrucomicrobiia; order Opitutales; family UBA953; genus UBA953. The sequence goes on along the minus strand of JAURFU010000030.1, from coordinate 6,400 downwards.
AGGGCCCCGGCGGCGACTGCGCCCACCTGCCGACCTCCGGCGGCCGCTCCATCCGCGCGAGCACGATCGACTCGGTCATCCTCGGCCGCCACTTCGACGCCGCCTGCGACGGCATCCGCGCCGGCGCCAAGCTGGTGAACCGCAACCTGAGCGACCTCGCCGCGGCCGGCGCCATTCCGTCCGACGCCCTGCTCTCGCTCGTCATCGGCCCCGACGTCGATGCGACCTGGCTCACGGACTTCGCCCACGGCGCCGGACGCGCCGCCGCCAAGGCGGGACTGCGCATCGTCGGCGGCGACATCTGCCGCGGCGCCCACGGATCATTCCTCGGGACCCTCGCGGTCCAAGGCTTCGCCCACCGCATCCTGACCCGCAGGACCGCCGTCGCCGGCGACGCGCTCTTCGTCACGGGCCGGCTCGGCGGCTCGCTCTACGGCAGGCACCTCGACTTCTCCCCGCGTCTCGCCGAAGGCGAATGGCTCTGCGGCCACGGCGAAGTCACGGCCTGCACCGACCTCTCCGACGGCCTTGCGAAGGACCTGCCGGGCCTGCTGGGCCCGAAGTTCGACGCCCGGATCGACGTGGCGTCCCTGCCCGTCTCCGACGCCGCGAAGTCGCTGGCGAAATCCGACGGCAAGCCCGCCCTCGAGCACGCCCTGCAGGACGGCGAGGACTACGAACTGCTCTTCGCGGTCAGCGCCGACCGGGCGGACCTGCTCGAAGCTTCTTTCCGCAAGGCCTTCCCGCTCACGCCGCTGACGCACCTGGGCGTGGTCGAAGCCGGCACGGGCCTGGCCCGCGACCTGGCCGACGGCGAACCGATCAAGGTCCGCGGCTTCGGTCACTTCGCCTGAGCGGCCCGGCCGCTCACATGCGGAACCGACGGATCGCGACGAACAGCGCGAAGATCAAAGCCGAGGCGCCGAAGGTGACCGTCACGGTCTCATAGGTCGCCAGCAGCTCGAGCACCTGGTCCAGCAGCTTCACGGACGCCCTGGTGTCTCGTTCGGCGACCTCGATGACGCTGGTGGCCGCGGTCGCCGTGACTTCGACGTTCTTGTTGTCGGACTTGGTGCCTTGGTCGGTGAAGAGCACCACGCCGGTGTCGGCGGATTTCATCGCGGCCTTGTAGGCTTCGAACGAGGTCTGGATGCTGACGGTCGTGTCCTTGACGCGCTGGGTGGTGTCGCGCAGTTCGTGGCTGAACCACAGGCCGGCGAGGGAGACGAGCAACGTCACGACGGCCATGCCGACGATGCCGACCTCGGCTTGGATGAGGTTGTTCTTCGCGGATCGGCCGCGGCTACGCTGGGCGCACATGGAGGGTGAGGTTCAAAGGTTGAGGGTGGACTGGCCGTCGTCGGGCTTCGGCGCGGAGGGCTTCCTGACGCGCGGCTTCTTTTCAGGCGCAGGCTTGGCCGGAGCCTTCTTGGCGGCCGGCTTGGCGGCGCCTTTCTTGGGCGGGCCCTTCTTGGCCGGGGCCGATGCGGGGGCGGCCTTCTTGGCGGAGGCGCGGCGGCGACGCTTGGCCTTCTTCTTGCGCTTGAAGAGGTTCTTCCAGGCCGGGGTCCGCTGCTTGTCCTTGTAGCCGAGCTTGCGACGGATGTTGGACGTGATCCAGTCGACCAGCTCCGGCGCGACCGCCCCGCAGAGTCCCTGCACGATGGCTTTGTTCAGCGAGGAGAGCTCCCACTGGAACATCACGAAATAGGCGATGACGGCGAAGATGGCGGCGGCGAGGACGTGGCGGAGGGAGCGCTGCCAGCTGGCGTCCGCGGCTTCGTCGACCAGCAGGCGGCCGACCATCGCGGCGGCGCCGATGAGCGCGACGATCCAGCCGCCTGACTTGAACGCCAGCAAGGCGACCTGGAAATTGTTGGCGACCGCCGCCACGCCCTTGACAGGGGCGGCCTGCGCGGCGGCCTCCGCGAGGAACGTCGCCAAGGTCATGTGCGTCCCTCCCCGGCCTGGAGGCCGTGCTCCGCAGGACGGAGCGATGATGTGTGCGGACGAGGCAAGGCGAAGGAGTATCCGTAAGGATACGGTTCGTGAAAAGGGGAGGTTCAGCCTTGGGCCGGCCGCCTCCCCTCTCAACTCCTAATTATATGGGTATTATCGAAAACGGGCCTTAAAGCGCCGCTTTTCGGGCCGGACGGCCTTCATCGACCTCGATGTAGTCGAACATCGTGTCCACGCCGGCGTCGGCGGTGAGGCCGTTCTCCTTCAGGCGACGGACGAGTACTTCGTTGGCTTCGTCGCGCCAGCCGCGCTTGGTCATGAAGCCGTTCCAGATCTCGATGTCGTTCGTGGAAAGCTTACGGCCCTTGGCTTCGGCCCAGGCGAGGACCTGCTCGGAGGTCGCGGACGGGTTCTGCAGGACCCAGACGCGCAGGTCGTCATACTTGATGCCGAGATACTGGCAGCAACGGTCGTCGAAGGCCTTGCCCAGGTTGTTCACGAAGTCGGCGTGCAGCTGGCCGGCGGCATGCAGGCGGATCTTCGAGACGAGGCGGGGAAGGTAGACGAAACCACGGACGGCTTCATAGGGGCTGAGGAGACCAGGGACTTTAGGCATGGGGGTGAATTGAGATGAAAGATGACGGATGACCGATGACAGAGAAAAGCCAAAACCCGAGATGGGTGTTAGCGGATAGCGGTCGATCACGCGAGGGCTCGTGGGCCGGAGGTCACGAGGGCCAGAGAGACTAGAGATGGTGGTTCAAGGTTTCTGGCCGCTGACCGCTTTCACCGCACATTTACGCCTCCCTTTACGGCCCTCCTGCCCTCGTGCCCTCGTGTCCTCGTGTCCTCCGGCCCTCCGGTCCTCGTTTCCTTGCCCTCCTCCCTTCCCTGCCTTTCCTACCCCTACCCCGCACCCTGCCCCTACCCCCACCCCTTCCAACATGAAACTCCTCCTCGCCTTCCTCCTCGCCGTCACCGGCTTCGCGGCCGACGTCGCCAAGCCGGCCTTCTCGTCCGCCAAGTATGACAAGGACATCGCGGCCTTCGAGGCGGCGGACAAAGCCAACCCTCCGCCCCAAGGCGCGCTCCTGCTCTCCGGCGCCAGCTCGATGCGCCTCTGGAAGACCGCCGCTCGCGACTTCGCGCCGCATCCGCTGATCAACCGCGGTTTCGGCGGATCGAAGACCACCGAGGTGCTCGGCTACATGGATCGCATCACCCTGCCTTACCATCCTCGCGTGGTCGTCTTCCATTGCGGCAGCAACGACATCAACGCCGGCGACACCGCCGAAGCCGTGGTCGCGCGCGTGACCGAATACCATCGCCGTCTCCGCGCGGAGAACCCGCACGCCCAGCTCGTGCTCCTCTCCACCACGCAGGCTCCGTCGCGTCGCACCAAATGGGCCGAGATGAAGAAAGCCGACGAAGGCTTCCGCGCCCTCGCCGCCGCCCATGCCGACATCCGCTACGTCGACATCAACGCCGCCCTCAACCTGCCCGACGGCGAACCGCGCCCCGGCCTCTACCTCAAGGATAACCTGCACCCTTCGGAGGCCGGTTATGCGGCGATGCTCGAGGTCATCCGCCCCGCCGTCGACGCGGCGTGGAAGGCGACTGAGGCTGCCTTTAAAGGCAAGTAAGCGGCCGGCAGAGAGTATGGAGTATCGAGTATAGGGTTTCGGGGTAAATAACCCTGCATTCTTTTCCTATACTCGATACTCGATACTCCATACTCTCGATTCAGATGTCCTCCCCCTCCGCCCCTCCCGCCGCCGAACGTTTCCCGAACGGGCCGTTCACGCGCTACATGGTCGGCGAAGGGATCTCGATGACGGGCACCTGGATGCAGGGCATGGCGCTCGGCTGGGTGATGACCGAAGTCGTGGTGCGTGACGGGTTGCAGAACTACGAGGGTCTGCTGCAGGCCGCGCCGCACCTCGCAAGCGGCCTCGTGATGCTGCTGCTCTTCCGGCTGGGCGGCGCCTACGCCGACCGTCACGACAAGCGCCTCATCCTGCAGGTCTGCCAGGTCGCCCAGATCGGCTTCGCGCTCGCGATCGGCCAGCTCGTCGCCCACGACGCCCTGCACACCTGGCACCTCATCGTCGCCGCGGCCTTGCTCGGCGTCTCCAGTTCGTTCGAGATGCCCGCCGCCGCCGCGATCGTGCCGGAACTCGTGGCCAAGGAAAACGTCGCCAAGGCCATCTCCGTCGACCGTGCGGTCTTCCACGCCACCCGGCTCGTGGGTCCGGCCGCCGCCGGCTATCTCGTCGGCCGCTACGGCGCCGAATGGGCGTTCTACCTGAACGCCGCTTCCTTCGTCGCGCTGATGATCGCCTTGGCCACGCTGCCGCGCCGCCCGCAGGGCACGGCCGAGGAGGAACAGAAGCGCCAGGGCGGCGCCGGCGAAGGCTTCCGCCATGTGCGTCAGGACAAGCCCAGCCTCGCGATGGTCGCGCTCCTCGCCACCAACACGCTCTTCGTCTTCCCGGTCATCATCGTGCTGCTCCCGCTGTACGCGAAGAACGACCTCCACGCCACGGCCGAGCAGATGGGCCTCCTCATGCTCTGCTCCGGCGCGGGCTCGGTCTCCGGCTCGCTCCTCATCATGGCCCTGCGGCCGACCTTGCGCCGCCTCGCGATCCTGACCGGGATGGTGCTCGCCTGCGGCGCGCTCGTGAGCCTCAGCCAGGCGAACGGGCTCGTCTGGGCCGGCACCTCGCTCGTGGCCCTCGCCGTCGGTGTCTCCACGCTGGTCGGACTCGCCAATACCATCGTCCAGGAGCGCTCCCCCGCCGAACTGCGCGGCCGCGTCTCGGCCGTCGCCGGCCTGAGCTTCTTCGGCTTCCTGCCTTTCGCCGCGATCATCATGGGCTGGATGACCGACGTGTTCGAATTGCGCAACGTGCTGCTCGGTTCGTCGGTCTGCTACGCCCTCATCGGCTTCGTCGTCATGCTCACCGTCGGCAGCAAGGTGACGGGCGAGCGGGAAGCCTGAGGCGGCCCGATACAGCTAGGGCAGCACGCGGTGCTGCCCCTACCAATGTTACCTAGCCCAAGCCCTGCCCCCAGCCCTCGCGGACTCGTTCGCGTAAAGTGGTGCACCCGTTGGGATTCGAACCCAAATCGCCGGCTTCGGAGGCCAGAATTCTATCCATTGAAATACGGGTACCTGACCCAGATGAAGCCGCTTAGGCCACCGGGAGTCAACCCTTCCCCTGCCGGCCCTTACCGGGCCGGCATCACACGGTCCGCGAAATCGGCGTAGTTCTTCCAGTCCTCGAGGAGGATGTCGTGCTTACCAGGACGGATATGGTAACCGACGGTCTGTCCGACGGGCTTGCTGACCGGCGGCTGCTCCTTGGTGCCGAGCCCGGGCTGTCCGAGCACATGGTAGACAGGGTCGGCGTGCACGGCGCCGAGGAATTCGCCGAGCGGATCGGCCCAGCTGTCTTCGGAGGCGCTGGCGACGTAGAGCGGACGCGGCGCGGCGAGCGCGAGGAGGTAATGCGCGTCGAGCGGCAGCTGGTCTTCCTTTTCGGAGAAGGTCTCGAAGCGCGCGGTGAACCAGTGGGGGAAACCACGGCCTTTGTAGTGTCCCGTGATGACGCCGACGGTCTCGCCGAAGATGCGCTTGTTGAGCGCGGCGCCGCCGCAGCCGGAGTTGTTCGAGATCACGAAGGCGAAACGCTGGTCCTGCGCGCCGGCCCAGAGCGAAGCCTTGCCGAGACGCGAGTGGCCGTGCACCGCGGCCCGCTTGGCGTCGACGGACGGGACTTTCTCCAGGACGTCGAGCATGCGCGACAGGCCCCAGGCCCAGCAGCCGATGGCGGCCCACTCGCCGTCCTGCCACTTCGTATTCACGCCACCGGGCGAGATGGCCGCGCGGAAACCATTCTTCCACCCCTCGGGGTGATCGGGCTCGAAGTCGCCGTAGTAGGCCGTGGCCGAAGCATAACCGCGGTCGATCAGGGCCTCGAACTCCCAGCGACGCGCCTGTCCGCCGCGCAAAGCCGGATCGGCCTGGGTCGTGCCCTTCAAGGCCCACTGCTTCGAGACCCAGCTCGAGGCGACGAAGACGGCCGGGTCTTCGACGGTGGTATGGTTACCGCCGAAATTGAGCCCGACGAAGACCGGCGCGGGTCGCTTGGCCGCATTCGGCACGTAGAGCAGCATGTCGAACGACGGACCCTTCTTGCCGATCGGCCAGACCTTGAACTGCGTGCGCGTGGCCTTGCCGCCGAACGCGTCCTTGGACTGCTCGCGGACCTCGACCACGGCGTCGGCCTGCAGCTTCGACGTATCCGGCGTGCGGCCGAACATGTTCTCCTCGACGAGACGGAAGACCTCGGGACGACGGACCTCGTTCCACGTCTTCGCGTCCGTCACCCTGCGTCCATCGGCGCACACCAGCGGATCGGGCAGAGCATACGGCGGG
>JAURFU010000002.1 GCA_030834165.1 Verrucomicrobiota bacterium | reverse complement strand
AACGGTACTCTACGGAGACGACCGAGATGCCGGCCGCGAGGGCTTCCTTGAGCATGCCGTTGACGGAAGAGCGGTCGCCGTTGGTCCAGCCGCCGCCATGGATGTAGAAGAGCAGGGGCGTGGGCCGGTCGGACTTCGCGCGCCAGAAGTACAGGACTTGCATGCGGTGCGGACCGTAGGCCACGTTCTCATCCGGCTTGATGATCAGCGGCGTCTTCAGGTGCTCGGGGTTGCCGTCGTTCTGGAACCGGGCGGGTGCCTTGGGCGTCGCCGGCTTGGCCTTGGCCGGGGTGTCAGCGGCAAGGAGGGAGCCGACGCCCAGGGACAGGGCGACGACGGAGGCGAGCAGGGGGTTCATGCTGTCTTTGAGACAGCCGAGAACCCCTGTGGTTGCGAGGAAAACCTTACTTCGCGGGCGTCGCCGGCGGGATCTTGCAGGACTGCCAGGCGAGGAATTTCCATGCGCCCTGCTCGAGGCGCCAGACCGCGAGGAAGCCGATGGTGCTTTCGGCGGCGTTGCCTTTGACCACGGCCTTCACGTCGAAGCGTCCCGCCATCAGGGCGAGGCCCGGGGCGGGGAAGGTGAACGTGCGCTCCTGGTAGGCGTATTTGGAATATGTCGCCGAGCCGTCCGTCAGGGAGCCGATCAGCGCCGCCTTGGTGTCGACCTGTCCGTTGGAGTGCGCGTAGCGAAGTTCGGGCGAAAGCAAGGCATCGAGCTCTTCGCGGGCAGGGGCGAGCATGGCCGCCACGCGGGCGTCGTCGGCCGCGGTCACGCGGGCGAGCTCGGGGTGCTCCGCGGCGTGGACGGTCAGGGTGAGGAGTAGGGCGAGGAGGAGGCGCATGGGAGGAGTGGATGACAGATGACAGATGACAGATGACAGATGACAGATGACAGATGGCTGAAGGAAATGTGGGATGATAAGAGGAGGAGTTTTTTAATCCGTCATCTGTCATCAGCCCTCTGCCATCTTAACCGCCGTGACAATGCTCCGGTCGCAGGCGGTGTCCTGATGGCGGATGTCGCCGAAGCCGGCTTCGGTCAGGAGGTCGCGCATCTCGCCGGTGCCGTAGCAGCGGCCTTCGGTGACGCTCATCAGCAGCGCCGAGTAGGCGGCGACGGGGGCCGGGCCGGTCTTGTCGTCATTCAGGTGCGCATCGTGGACGATCAGCAGTCCGCCCTTGGGCAGGGACTTGGCGGAAGCGGCGAGCAGGAAGCGGACCTTGTCCGTGTCCCAGTCGTGGAGGACGTTGGAGAACAGATGGACGTCGTAGCCGGAGGGCAGGGCGTCCTTGAACATGTCGCCGGCCTTGACGTCGACGCGGTCCTGGAAGCCGCGCTTGGCGATCATCCTGCGCGTGATGCCGTCGACCGGCGCGCGTTCGAAGACCGTGGCCGTGACCTGGGGGTGGTTGGCGACCAAGGCGCAGGCGTAGATGCCGGAGCCGCCGGCGATATCGAGCAGGCGGGTACGCGCGCCGATCGGCGCGGCCTTGGCCATGGCGGGACCCAGGACGAAGCCGCGCGAGTCCATGGCGGCGGTGAAGCTCGTCGCGAACTCGTCGGTGAGCATCGCCTCGCTCCAGGGCTTCTCATCCTTGTAGCTGCCCCAGTTCGCGGGCTTGTCCGTCCGCAGGATGACGACGAAGTCCTTCACCACCGGGCGGTCCTTGAGCGAGGCGTAGTAAGGCCCCAGGAAAGTCGCGGACGTGCTGACGAGGTGCTCGCGCCCGAGCTGGGTGACGGAGTAGACGCCCCCCTTCTTCGACAGGAAGCCGTTGGCGGCGAAGAGGGTCAGCATCACGTCCGTCGGACGACGGTGCGTGCCGAGGTCACGGCAGACCGTGGCGAGGTCGGACGGCTTGGCGGCCAGCTTAGTGAAGAGGTCGAACTCCGTGATCGCGGCGGCGATCAGGTCGACGGCGTAGAGCCCGTCGCGGAAACGGTAGATCCCGAGGGGGTCGGTCGCGGGCGCGCGGGTGAGGTCGAGGGGGGCGGACATGGGCAAGGGCTGCACGATGACAGCCCTTGCGTGGAAAACACCTATTTTCTGGCGGTCACTTCGCCTTCTTCTTGCCGGGCTTCTTCTTGCCGCCCTTGTCGTCGTCGGCGCCGGGCCGGTCCGCGAAGTCAGGCACCCGGAAGTCGACCGCCTTGGCCTGCTTGGCGTATTCGGCTTCCAATCTCTGGCGCAGTGCGGCGTAGGCCGGGTCGTTGGCGAGATTCTTCAGCTCATAAGGATCGGCCTTGAGGTCGAAGATCTCGGTCCATTCGTCATGGCCGGGGTATTTGATCAGCTTGGCGTCGGTCGTGCGCACGGCGGTCGTCATCGGGACGTTCGCGTAACCCTTTTCGTAGAAGTAGCAGTAGAAGAAGCTGTCGCGCCAGGCGGCGTCTTCCCGTCCTTCCAGCAGGGGTTTCCAGCTGCGGCCGTGCATCGCGGCGGGCACCGGCTGGCCGGCGAGCTCGAGGAACGTGGCGGCCGGATCGATGTTAAGGACCATGCGGTCGTCGGTGCGGCCGGCCTTCACCGCGCGCGGGTAGCGGACGAGCAGCGGGATACGGAGGGATTCGTCATAGGCGGTGCGCTTGTCACCGAGGTTGTGTTCGCCCAGGTAGTAGCCGTTGTCGCTCGAGAAGACGAAGACCGTGTCTTCGGTCAGCTTGAGCTCATCGAGCAATGCCAGCAGTTTGCCGACGTTGTCGTCGACGCCGTTGATCCCGCGGAACATGCCGAGGTTGGTGGGGACTTCCTTCGCGTCGGTGGCCTTGCCCTTCGGGCCGTTGGGGCCGGCGGGGGCGTAGATCGCCGGCACGCCGTAATTGGGGACGTTGCGGGCCAGCGCGCCTTCGTAGGCCTTCTCATGGCGGGGCGGTGGGGTGAACGGTCCGTGGCAGGTCTTCAGCCCGAGGATCATCAGGAAGGGCTTGTCCTTGTTCGCCTTGATGAAGTTCGCCGCGTATTCGGTGGTCACGTCGTCCACGAAACCTTGGCTGGGCGTCTTGACGCCGTCGACCTCGATGGGACAGTCGAAGTAGACCCCTTGGCCGACGAAGCTGGCCGAGGTGTCGAAGCCGGGGCGCTTGCCGGACTGGTTGCCGTGGTGCCACTTGCCGAAATAGCCCGAGACATAGCCGGCGGGACGGAGCAGGGCCGGCAGGGATAGGTTGCCCTCCGGGTGCGGCGTGTGGTTGTTCGTCACGCCGTTGACGTGGCCGTATTGGCCGGTCACGAGCGAGGCGCGCGAAGGGGCGCAGAGCGAATTCACGACGAAGGCGTTGCGGAAGCGAACGCCTTCGTTCGCCAGACGGTCGAGGTGCGGGGTCTTGAGCCAGGGGAATCGGCCTTTCTCGCCCTGTTCCTTCTGCACGACGCCCAGGGCGTCCCAGCGCTGGTCGTCGGTGTAGACGTAGACGAAGTTCGGTTTGCGATCAGCCGCGGAGACGGCCGCGGAGAAGAGGACGAGCAGCAGGATGAAGGGGCGCATCCCGTCATCGTGCCGGCCCCTGCTTGCCTGGCAACTCCGCAGGGGGTGCCGGGGGCTCGCCGACCGTGATGCGCCGGATCTTCGGCGAGGCAGGTAGGTTGATGAGGATCGAATAGGACTTGCCGTCCATGGAGGGCTCGACCTGCCAGTATTCGCGACCATGGACCGTCGGGTCCAACGGGCGACCCGGGAGCTCCGGCATGGCCGGCGTGTCCGCCGTAGCCGGCTTGGCCGGGGTGCCGTCGAGCAGGATGGTCACGCGATCGGGTGGCAGGGTCAGTCCGGTCAAGCGGAGCGGCACGTGGCCTGTTCCGCCCTGAAGGGTGAAATCGCCCCGATCATCCTGGCAACGCACGGTCACCGCCGGATGCAGGCTGAGGATTTGCCCGACGGAGGCGACGGCCGTGCGCGCCCCGTCCTTGGCCTCGCGCCGCACGCGTTCGGGGGCGGAAAGGGTCTGCAGCGCCTGTCGCAATGGCTCGTCCGGGCCGTAGTAGTCCTCGGCCCTCTGGGGGATGATGACGTGCTCGATCAGCGCCTCGACATAGTCCCCGGGCAGCAGGTTCCGCACGTCGGGCGGGGGCACGAGGTCGAGGGTGGTGGACAGTCTGCCGAAGGGGAATGCTCCGCGCTCGACCAGCCAAGGCCGGGCCGGTCTTCCGCCGAGCACCGCTTTCCATTCTCGGATGATGAAGCCCCGGTCGGCATAGGCCCCGGCCTGCTTCGCGTCGCCGCCCTTTCCGCCGTGCAGCGAGGCCCAGGGCGTGGGCCCTTGGAGTTCGACGGGTATGCTCTGACGGGTTTTCCGCTCGGCGGCCGGCTCGGGCGTCCAGGCGCGGAGCAAGCCCGTCGCGTCGCCGTAAGCCAGAGACTCCCCCTCAGGGTAGTTATACGTATCGGCGCCCATCTGGAAGAGGACGAAGCGCCGGAAAAAGGTGTTCGCATCGACGTCGAGACGGAGACGATAGGTCGCCCGGGCGATGTCGGAGGTTCGCCCGATGCTGACTTCGGTCGAATGGCGGAGCGACAGTCCCGTGCGTCCCGAATACAGCACCCGCGAGAGGCAAGGGCCTTGGCTCAGGTAGGTCGTCCGCATGTCCGCCCGGGGGACGAAGAGTCCGGGCTGCGGCGCGACGCTGAGCCGGATCCAGTCGGCTCCGCCCACGTTGTGGGTCCATTGCCAGCGGCCGCCGCGCATCGGCGTCACCATCAAAGGTCGGACGTCCAGCACGGCGCAGCCGCGCTGGGCTTGGTCGGGTTCGAAGCAGAAGCTCTCGCCCCACGAGCCGAGGGCGGCCTGATCCCAGAGCTGGTTCGAGCCCCAGCCGACGAGCGAGAGCTGGGAGTGGGTCACCGCCGGCAGCCTGCCCCAATGTCCGTAGGCGAGCGCCAGCTCCAGTTCGGCTTCGGCGCGACCATACGGCAGGCGCAGCAGCGTGACCGCATGGAACCAGGTCGACGCCAGCTCGTCTTCCTCCGGCCGGGAGTGCCAGTTCTTGCTGAGCTGCACGGGGATGCCCGTCGGAGTGCCGTCGGGAGTCCGGAGCACGGCGGTGATGCCGGTGATCGGCACGCCGGTGGCGTGACGCAGGCCTGCGTCGGTCTTCGTGAAGAGGATACGGGCGACCCCCTCGCGGTTCGCGGGCTTGCGGAACTTCAGCCGCACGCGTTCGAGCAGGTCGTTGCCCTGGCCCGCGCCCCGGACCGAATCAAGGTCGACGCGCAGGCATCCCAAGGCCGGGTCCCGCGTCACCGGCAGAGGCGACCCCGTTGCCTTGTCCTCGGCGATCAGCGTGACGTCCTCGATGATGCGATCGGAATACCCGGGCGTCGCTTCCAGGACGCCGCGATGCCAGCCCGATTCGTCGGCCGGTGTCGCGCGGGCCATGCGCCAGTCTCCCGCTTCGTTGTCGCGCAGGGACATCCGCATCTTCACGTCCTTCCAGACGGCCCGCGGGCGGGACGGCGAGCTCACTCCGTCCGGGCGGAAGGAAAGGGAGAGTCCGTCCTTCGGCACCGGCGCGGCCCTGCGGGCGGCGATCGCCCCGACCTCTGCGGCGGTGAGCGCCTTCGGGTGGAAGCGGACTTCGTCCAAGGCGCCCTTGAAGTGATGGCCGTTGCCGTCGCCGCGTCGTCCCAGATGCAGGGCGCCCTGGCCGGGCTGCCTGAGGGAGCCGGCCGGCATCCGTGCGGCGGGCGTCCCGTTCAAGAAGAGGACGAGTTCCTGTCCGTCGCAGGTCAGGGCGAGGTGGTTCCAGGCTTCCGTGCGGAGGTCGGTCGAAGAGAACAGCGTGCGGGCTCCGGCGCGGCCGCCGGTCAGGTTGATGCGGCCGGCCACCCTCTTGCCTTGGAGCGTGAAGCCGAAGCCGCCGGGGGTCTCCTCGTTGGCGCCTCGGCAGGCGATCCACGGGTCGAGCTTGGTGGCGGAAGAGGCGTCCGCGGGCACGTAGGCCCAGAGTTCGAAGGTGAACTGCGGCGCGCCGAAGACCGGACTATCCGGCACGGCGAGATCGTTGGTGCCTGTCAGGCCGAAGCCGCCGCCGTTCAACCCGAAGCAGGCTTCCCCTTCGGGGATGGGCAGGAGTGCGGGGCGCGCGTGCAGGATGATGTTCAGCCGGTCGGGCCAGGCCACGGTCTCAAGCCGGAACTCGCCCGCGAGGCTTTTGCCCTCGGTGTTTTCCAGCTCGAGTCCAAGCACGTCACCGCGCTGCAAGTAGCGGCCGGAGGCGATCAGGCGTGGCCCCTCCTTGCCGTCCCATGGCTTGCCGCGCTTGACCTGATAAGTCTGTCCGTCGGTCGTCAGGTCAAGGGAAAGCTGGCCAGGTCGTTCTGACTGCCAAGGCACGCTTCGGCGCAGCCGGAAATGCTCGGGCAAGGAACCGTCTAAGTCACTTGGTTCCGGGTGGTAGGGGACGGGGGTCGGGTGGCGCGGGCCGAAGGCGACGGCGGACAGCGTCCGCGTATCCAGGGCGAAGAAGTATCTGCCGGTCTCGATGACGCGTATGCCAAATCCTCCTTTGATGGGCAGGCCTCCTGCCCAGTGCATGCTTGTCCAGTCCGAGGTGACCGGGGTGTGCACTTCGGGGGTGAACGGCGGAACGGCCTTGACCGGGACCGGCACGGCTCCCGGCAGGGCGACCTGGGCCAGTGCCGTGTACGTCGCGACGAGCATACAGGTCAGCAAGGTGAGCACGCGGGGCATGGCTCACATCTAGGTGTTCGCGGTCCGGAAGGGGAGCGCCAAATCACTCCGAAGCCGGCCAGCCGTCGGTCAAGTCGACGATTTCGGGCGTCTTATTCGAGCGTCCGGATGTAGAGGATGATCGAATCGACCTGGGCGTCGGTCAGCACGCCGGCGAAACTGGGCATGGCGAACTCGGACTTCAGGAAGGAGGCGTGCTTCTTGGCGTTGGGCTCCAGGATGGACTCGCGCAGGTAGGCTTCGTCGGCCGAGACGGAGGCCTTCTTGCCCTGTTCGGTGACGATGTCGCGCTTCGAGCCGTAGAGGCCTTTCCACTTGGGGCCGACGTTGGTCATCGCGGTGTCCGTGACGGAGTGGCAGGCGACGCAGCCGAACATCGTCGCGAGGCGTTTGCCCTCGTCGGCCGAGACGGCCTCCGTCTTCTTCACGACGGCGACCCGCGGCGTCAGGTCCACGCTGATCGGCCCGAAGCCTTCGGCGGCCGGGTCGAATTTCGTGAGTTCGTAGGGGGTCGTGTAGGCGTTCTGGCGCATCTCGGCGCCGTCGGCGGAGGCGAGGTCCCAGCCGAGCCGGAGCTGTTCGACGGGCTTGAGTCCCGGGACGCCGATGAAGACGCTCCGGCCATCCTGGCTGAGGTAGGCGCTGCTCGCGGTCAGCCAGTCGTTGCCCGTCTTGCCGTCGGCCTTGTATTGCGCCGACCCGTAGGTGTGGGCCCGTTTGTAATGCCAGGTGGCGAAGGAATAATTTTCGGGGTTCGTCGCCTTGGCCGGGTCGAGGGCGACGTCGAAGCGAAGCAATACGCCGCGGTCCGTCACGGCGATCTCGCGCGGCGTCAGCGAGGGGGCGCCGGTGTGGCGGACGCGTTCGAGCCCGGTGAGCGTCGGGAGGATGTTGCCCCAGCCGGCGATCTGGAAGCCCGCCACGTAGAGCTGCCCGTCGACGGGGTTCACCGAGCCGTTGAGCGGCGGGGTCTGGAAATCGCTCACGACGCTGACGACGGCGGCCTGCGGGCGGGAGCCACGGTGATTCCAAACGACGCGCAGGAGGTCGGGCTTGTTGAAGCAGATCTGCACCATCTCGTCGTTGAGCGGCCCCATCATGGCGTCGGTCAGCCAGACCTGCGACAAGGCGGAGGCGTTCACCGCGTGCGGGATCCAGGTGAGCGGATCGGCGATGGGGGCGGGGTACTGGCCTCTGGGCAGCTTGTCGCTGAGGAAGCCGTAGAACTGGGCGTCTTTGATGACGTGGAGCGGCGTGCTGGGGACGTAATGACCTTGCTGGTCGCTGGCGACGACAAGCCCGGTGCGGGGGTGCACCGAGAGGTTCGGCTGACGCAGGCCGTAGCCGAGCACCGTCGCCGTGGCGCCGTCGGCCGAGATCCGGAGGACGCTGCCGTTGTGCTTGCCGATGGTCGTCGCTTCCTGGCCGCCCTTGGCGATCACGAATTCGCCCTTGGGGCCGAGGCGGAGGGTGCTGGGGAACTCGCGCATGTCGGCCGTCTGGGCGAAGGCGTTCGCGAAGAGCTCGTGGACGTCGGCTTCGCCGTCCTGGTCGACGTCGCGGAGATGCCAGACGCCGTTGCGGTCGAAGACGAAGATCTCGTCGTCGCGGAGGGCGCACGTCATCGGTTCATGCAGGCCGGAAGCGAAGCGACGCCAAGTCACTTCCGCGGAGCCGGTCTCCAGGCCGCGCGCCAGCCAGACGTCGCCGTCGAGCGTGACGAGGACGCCGGTGCCGTCCTTGCGGAACTGGATGTCGCCGGCGCGTACGGCGCGTTTCCAAGGATTGTCGACCGGCAGGCCGACATGGTCGACGACGTAGGCGTCCCCCGACGGGCTCAGGGTGACCTGCGTCTTCACCGCGGAAGTCCAGCGGGCCTTGGTCGGGCCGGAAGGCACGGCGACCGCCGGGACCGAGGGGGCGGCGTGTTCGTCGCAAAGCGACACGCAGAGCGAAGCCGCCGAGGCGTTGGCCGGGACTTTGATGACGTGGAAGTCTTCGTCGGCGACTACCTCGGCGGGTCCGCTGACGGTCACGCCGGTCTCGAGTTCCTGCGACGGGCCTTGGCGGCGGGTGCCGACCACGAGCAGCAGGTCACGGGCGTGCGGAGAGACGGAGAGATGGCGCTCGACGACGATGAGTCCGTCGCGCTCCGAGGTCTTCCATAGCTCGCGCACGGCGGCGTCGGCGACACGATAGGAGAGCACGACGTCCCGGCCGACGAGTTCGACCGACTGGAAACGTCCGAGCGCGGTCGGGAGCGGACCTCGGCCCACTTCTTCCGGCGAAGGAGCCGGCGAACGCGGGTCGGCGGGGTCGACCTTGGCGCCGAGCTGCCAGCCCGGCATGATCGCATGGCCCAGCCAGAGTTTGCCTTCGGGTTGCGGGGCGGGGAACTGGCCGCCGAGCGTCTTGCGGCCTGGGTCGTGGTAGGAGCCCGGCGCGAGCGCCTTGTCGCTCACGCCCTTGCCACGCCACACCGCGGCGACCCGGAGCAGGTCGGTGTCGAAGCAGGCCCACATGTCGTGCGGCAGCTTGATGATCAGCCCGCGCGGGGTGAGGTTGTCCTTGCCGGCGCCTTCGCGTCGCGCGTCGAGGATCGACGAGAAGAAGGGGAAATCGGCTTCGACCCAGGGACCCCAGGGCTGCGGGGCGTAGGTGATCGTCTTGCGCCCTTCGCGCGTCGCCGGCTTCTTCACCGGCTCCGCCGCCAGGGTGCTCAGGGCGCCGCAAAGCAGGGCAAGGAGAAGGCGGTCTGGACGCATGGCGAGGTGGGGGAGGGCTGCGGTGCGGGGCTCGTTCGTTACCGGGACGAATGTCCATCATCCGCCCTCCAGCGTCTATCCTTAATCTTTCGTCACAGCCCCTGGAGCCAACGGAGGAAGCTGCCTTCTTCCGAGGACAGGATCGAGAGCAGGTCGCTGCGCTCGTCGGTCCAATACATGATCCGGGCCGGGAATTCCACGGCTTCCTGGGTCACGTCGCGCAGGAGGGGCTGCTGGAGCAGCACCTCGTTGCGCGTCATGATGATCCAGTCCGAGCCGTAGAAGCCCGCGTCCTCGTAGGCCGTGTCGTTGTCGTCGATGGTGATGGCCGGGAAGCCGATCTTGTCGGCGATGCGGTAGACCACCGGGTGCAGGTCGAGGTAGCGGTTGGAGACGTGGACGACGATGACGCCGTCGGGTTTGAGGTGCCGCTGGTAATGGCCGAACGCCTCGAGCGTCAGCAGGTGCACGGGGATGGCGTCGCTGCTGAAGGCGTCGAGGACGATGACGTCGTATTGCTGGTCGGGTTCGCGTTCCATCGAGAGACGCGCGTCGCCCATCACCAGCTCCGTCTTGGCCTTTGATTCCTTCAGGTAGGTGAACGTGCTCGTCGCGAGCCGCGCCACGTCGTCGTTGATCTCGTAGAAGCGGAAGGTGTCGCCGGGCCGGCCCCAGGCCGCGAGGGTGCCGGAACCGAGCCCGATGGCGCCGACCTTTCGTCCGCCGCCTGGCTTATGGGCGCGAAGCAGGCGGCCGATGCCGCTGGTCGACGTGTAGTAGCTGCTCGGGAAGGTGCGTTTCTCCGGGTCGACGTATTGGAGGCCGTGGATCGTGGCGCCGTGCTGCAGGGTGAGATGGTGGAGCTCCGGGTTGCCGGCGTCGTTCTCGTTGACCTTGAGCACGCCGTAGAAGCCGCGGGTGACGCTCAGCGAGCCGCGCAGCGAGGTGGCCGCGACGTCGAAGAGGCCGTAGGCGAAGCCGGGGAGGAGGAGCAGGAGGAGGGCCCAGCCCCAGCGCCCGCGGCCCTGCTGCAGGAAGCAGGTCGGGTCGAGCCGCAGCACGGCCAGCACGAGCCCTGCGGTCAGGAAGAGCGCCAGCTGAAGCTCGAAGTAATCCGGGAAGACGAAGGGAGCGACCAAGGCGACGAAGAGCCCGCCGACGGCGCCGCCGGCGGAGATCGAGAGGTAGTAGCCGGTCAGTCGCTTGGCGCCCGGGCGCAGGCGGAAGACCTCGCCGTGGCAGACCATGCAGGCCACGAACATGGTGCCGAGGTAGAGCGTCGCCAGCGGGGTGATGTCAGGATGGGACTCGGCCTGGTAGAGGTTCTGGAGCACCAGTCCGAGCAGGACGGCGAGGAGCGGCAGCCAGAAGCCGCGATGATACCAACGCGGGCTGTCGAAGCTGATGATGAAGGACAGCAGGTACAGGCTGAGCGGCAGCACCCAGAGGAAGGGTACCACGGCGATGTCCTGGCAGAGCTTGTTGGTGATCGCGAGGAGCAGCATCACGCCGCAGGCCGGCAGGCCGAACCAGAGGAGCTGCCGCAGCTTGGTCGGCGCGGGTTCCGCTTCTCCGTCCGCGGCTCGGACGGCTTCGGCCCCGCTGCTTCGCCAGACCTTGACCCCGCACCAGGCGGCCAGGCCGGCGTAAATGACGAGGCCGAGCGACCACCATCCGGCCTGATCCTGACGGGAAAGCTGGGGTTCGAGCACGAAGGGGTAGGCCAGCAAGGCGAGGAGCGAGCCGATGTTGGAGAGCGCGTAGAGACGGTAGGGCGAGGCGCCCGGGTTGGCTTTGCTGAACCAGGCCTGGAGCAGGGGGCCGGTCGCGGCGAGGACGAGGTAAGGCAGGCCGAGGCAGGCCAGGAGCAGGAGCAGGATGTGGCCCGCGGCGTGGGAGCCGTCGGTCGGTTTCCATTGGTCGCCCGGCGTGATCGGAAGCAGCAGCACGGCCAGGGCGAGCAGGCTGAGGTGCGTGATGACCTGACGACGCGGCGACAGGCGGCTGATGCTGAAGTGGGCGTAGGCGTAGCCGCCCAGCAGCAGCACCTGGAAGAAGAGCATGCACGTCGTCCAGACGGCGGGGCCGCCGCCGAACCACGGCAGGATGAAGCGCGCGATCAGCGGCTGGACGAGGAAGAGCAGGCAAGCTCCCCAGAAGATGGTCAGGCTGAACGCGAGCATGGGGTGTGAAGGGTGGAACCCCGCGAAGCCGCGAAGGTTGGGGTGAATGATGCCTAGTTACGCCCCGACGGGCTGGCAACCGCCATCAGGCCCGAGGACTGAAGCGAAGGACGAGCGATTCGTACCCTAGCTTGCGTTCGAAGTCGTGCTCGACTTCCGTGCGCTCCTCGGCCGAGACGATCTCAAGGGAGCCGACGAGTTCGACGCATTTCTGGAGCAGCGTGCGGAGCAGGAGGCGGGCGTGCGGGGCGCCGAGGCAGAGGTGTTCGCCGAAGCCGAAGGAAAGGTGGGGATTCGGCTTACGGTCGATCTTGAAGACGTCGGCTTCGGGGAAGACGGACTCGTCGCGGTTGGCCGAAGCCCAGCCCAGCGAGACGCGTCCGCCGGCCGGCACCGTCTCGCCGTGGACGGAGGTCGTGACCGGGCAGACGCGGCCGATATGCGTCAGCGGCATGAAGAACCGGAAGAACTCCTCGCCCGCGAGCGTGATGCGTTTCGGATCTTCGCGCAGGTAGGCGAGCGCCTCGGGGTTGGCGGCCAGGTGTCCGAGGGCGCAGGCGACGGTATGGATGACCGTGTCCCGCCCGCCGGCGAACGCGAGGTTGGCGAAGCCCATCATCTCCTCGCGGGTGAGGGGGCGCCCGCGGAACTTCGCCTGGGAGAGCGCGCTGAAGAAATCAGCGCCCGGGGCGCGGCCCGCCGCGTCGAACTTCGCCTGCAGGTAGTTCTCCAGTTCGACGCCTTTCTTCAGGCCGCCGCGGACGCGGAAGACGTGGATGCCCCAGCCGATCCAGGTGTCGGCCTCGCTCTCATCCGTGTCGAGCAGGTAGGTCAGCGCCCGGGCCTGGAGGGGCAGGGCGAGGCCGTGCACGACTTCGACGGAATCCCGGGTGAGCGCGTCGCGGACGAGTCCGTCGATGAGACGCTCCACCTGCGCGATCATCGCGGGATGCTTCGGGCGGTTGAAGAAGGGTTCGACGATCGCGCGATACTCCGTGTGTTCGGGCGGATCGGTCTCGATCGGCAGCTGGCGCATCGAGCGGGCTTCTTCCTCGGAAGGGATCGGCACGCGGAACGGGGCGTCGGAGCTGTAGGTCCGCCAGTCCTTGGCCGCCTGGCGTACGTCGGCGTGCCGCAGGATCATCGGGATGGCTTCGCCTTGGAAACGGAAGCGCGCGACGGTCGAGGCTTCCCGCTTCTCCTTGAAGGGGTCGGAAGGCTTGTGGCCGAAGGGACATCTGCCGCCGAACATGGCTTATTTCTTCTTCGCTTTCTTCTTCTTCGCGGCGCCGTCGCCCGGCGCAGGTGACACTTGGGCGCGTTCGGCCCAGGCATGCCAGAGCCCCGCCAGGGCCTTGACCTTGTCCGGCTGGTCGGCGGCGAGGTCATGTCGTTCGGTGCGATCGGTGCTCAGGTCGTAAAGCTCCCAAGGCCCGCCGCGACCCCGACGGACGAGCTTGAGGTCGCCTTGGCGCACGGCGGCGTTGCCTTCGTGTTCCCAGAAGAGGGCCTCGCGCGCGATTTCCCGGTCGGCGAAGGCGGGCACGAGGCTGCGGCCTTCCATGGGCAGGACGGGCTGGCCTTTGAATTCCTCAGGGTAGGCGGCGCCGGCGACTTCGACCAACGTCGCCATGACGTCGATGACGTGTCCGGGCTGCCGGCGGAGCTCGTTCCGCGCGGCGATGCCGGCGGGCCAATGCGCGATGAGCGGAGTGCTGATGCCGCCCTCATGGTTGAAGTGCTTGTAGAGACGGAACGGGGTGTTCTGGGCGTAGGCCCAGCTTTCGCCGCAGAACCATTGTGACTGGGCCGAGGTCGGGTCGCCTTCGGTGCGTCCTTTCGCGCCGGCTTCGGCGTTGCCGCCGTTGTCGCTCATGAAGAGGATGAGGGTGTCGTCGAGCACGCCTCGCTGCCTGAGGCCGGCGACGAGGTCGCCGACGGACCGGTCCATGCGATGCACGACGGCGGCGTAAGTCGCCATCAGGTGGTCGAAACGCCGCTGCTCGTCGGCGGGGACGTCTTTCCAGGCTTTGATCGCATCCGGTCGCGCGGAAGCGGCCCAGTCCTTGTCGATCAGGCCCATCTCCACCTGCCGGGCGTGACGCCGGGCGCGGACCTCATCCCAGCCTAGCTGGTATCGGCCGAGGAATTTCTCGATCTCCGCCTTGGGCGCCTGCAAGGGGAAGTGCGGCGCGTTGTGGCAGAGATGGAGGTAGAAAGGCTTCTTGGCGGCCAGCGCTTCGTCGATGAACTTGAGCCCGTAGGTCGTCCAAAGGTCGGTGCTGTACCAGTCCTTCGGCAGCCGGGCGTCGTCCTTGGCGAGCGGCTCGCCGTCGAGGAAGAGGTCGGCGCGCGCGGACTGGGAGAAATAGAAGCCGCCGGCGGCGGCGTTCAGGCTGCGTTCGAAACCGCGGGACTTCGGGGTAACCCCGTGGTTCTGGCCGACATGCCATTTCCCCGCCATCGCGGTGAAGTAGCCGGCCGGGCGCAGCACTTCGGCCGTCGTCACGCACCGGTCGCTGAGGCGTCCGGCGTAGCCGGACAGACCGCGATCTTCGGTCATGTGGCCGACGCCCGTCTGATGGGGGTAAAGGCCGGTCAGCAGCGAAGCGCGGGTCGGGCAGCAGCGGGCGGTGTTGTAGAACTGGGTGAAACGGAGGCCCCCTTTGGCCAGCGCATCGAGGTGGGGGGTGGGGATTTCGCCTCCGTAGCAGCCCAGGTCGGAGAAACCCATGTCATCGACCAGGATGACGACGATGTTGGGCTTGGTCGCGCCGAGCGTCGTCGCGCCGAGGGACAACAAGGCGAGCAGCAGACGGCAGGTCTTCATGGCGGCTCAGCGGGAGGCGGTTCCCTTGGCGCCTTTAGCCGGTTTCTTCGTCGGCGGACGGAGTTCGTCGGCGGTCCAGGAGTTCGGATGATCCTCGCTCTGCTTGCGGACGCCGGCGACGAACTTGGCGTCGACCGGCGAGGCGTTATGTTCCCATTCGCGACGGACGTAGGTCAGGACGCTCGCGACCTCTTCGTCGTTCAGCATGCCCATCGGCGGCATCGAAAGGTCCCAGGTGCGGTTGCCCACCTTGACCGGACCACCGAGTCCGTTGAGGACGATCTTCGCCGTCACGTCCGGCTTGCCGAGGACCCAGTCGCTGTCGACGAGGGGCGGCGCAAGGCCGTCGAGTCCGTAACCGTGCGGCTGGTGGCAGGGCGCGCAGAGCGAGGTGAAGATGACTTTGCCTTTCTCGAAGCGGGCGAGCTCCGCTTCGGTGAAGGCGGTGACCTTGGGCGGCGCCGGGGCGCCGGGCTTGCCCATCCAGGCCAGTCGGGAGGAGAGGGAGGTCAGGTGGGTGAGGCCGGCGCCGGCCTTCGCCGATCCGCGCAACTTGGCGAGGGCGTCGGGTTCGCTGCTGAGCCAGATCGTCTTCAGCGGGGTGGTCTTCTTGGTCTTGGCGTCGCGGATCGTCTGGTCGAGGCCGCGCAGCACGGCGTCGCGCTGGCTGCTGCGATCGTCGAGGAGGAGGGCCACGCCGAGCATCTGCTCGAAGGGACCGGCCTTGCCGGCCTGGGAGACCAGCGCGGCGAGGGCTTCGAGGACGGGTCCGGTCTGCGAGAGGTTGTCGCGCGTGGCCGCCGCGGCGACCGCCTGGGCGAGGGCGACTTCGCGCCCGCGGGCGCCGGAGAGCGCGCCTTCGCGGATCAGCGCGTTCTGGCCGTGGCGCGCGAGCAGCGCGGCCAAGGCTTGGTCAGCCGCAGGCTGATCGACGGCCGAGAGGCGGATCGCGAGGTGGGCGAGGACGAGCGGAGCGGCGTCGTCCTTGGCCGCGATCAGGTCGGGCAGGAGCTCGGCCGAAGCCACGCGCACGGCGGCGGCGCGCACCTGGACGTCGCGGTCGCGGAGCGCCGAACGGATGTCCTCCGCGGTCACGGCGGCGAGGCCATCGAGGGTCCAGAGCGCGTGCAGGCGGGCCACCGCCGGCGCGGCGGCGTCGGCGAGGAGCGCGCGCAGGGCGGGCGCGACGCTCGGGTCACCGGCTTCGACCAGCAGGCGTTGCGCGGTGTCGCGCGTCCAGCCGTTGGGGCTGGCCAGAAGCTTGACGCGGGCGGCGCCGTCGGCCGGCAGCTTGGCGGCCTTGGGCGCGGGCTGGTCGTCGCGCACGATGCGCCAGATGCGGCCGCCGCCGAGCGGTTCCATCAGCTGACGCTCCTTGATGTTGGCGATCAGGTAGTGCGTGAGGAAGGCCGGGTGCTGGATCACGCCGCGATACATGTCGACGACGTAGAGGGCGCCGTCGGGTCCGTTGGCCATCATCACGGGGCGGAAGCGCTCGTCGGTCGAGGTCAGGAACTCCTTTTCCGGGTAGACGTCGGTCGCGGTCAGCACGCCGTCCTTTTCGGCGAGCTTGAGGCGCTTCACCAGGTTGGAGGAAGGCTCCGGGACGAAGGCGTCGCCGCGGCAGTCGGCCGGCAGCGCGTCGCCGCGATAGACGACGGCGCCGCAGGTGGAGGTCGCGCGGGCGAGCGTGCCGTCTTCGCGGAGCGTCTTGGCGTCATAGCCGCGGTTGACGCCCGGGGTGGGGTGGGAGGGATAGACCGATTGGTCCTTCATCACCTGGAAGTTCACGGACGAGGCCGTGCGCAGCAGCGGATTGCGGGCGAAGGCCGCCGCGGGCAGGAGGTCGGCGCGCAGCAGGTCGGAGTTGTAGTTGAAGAACAGACGGCCGGCGTCGTCCTGGCACAGGCCCCACTGGCCGCGGCCGAGGCCGGGGCCGCGCTGCCAGGCGCCTTGCTGGTAGCGGAAGCTGGTGCCGTAGCCGGCGGCGTAGATGCGGTTGTCCATGGCCCAGGTCGGGGAGTTGGCCATGTGTTCGGGCTGGCCGCCGAAGGTGCCGAAGTCGGCGGTCACGACCGTGCGTTGGTCGGCGACCCCGTTGCCCTTCGTGTCCTTGCAGAAGAAAAGATTCGGCGGTTCGGCGACGAGGGCGCCGCCGGCCACGGGCATGACCGCGCGCGGCATGACGAGCTTGTCGGCGAAGGCCGTCGCCTTGTCCATGCGGCCGTCGCCGTCGACGTCGGTGAGCAGCGAGACGCGGCCGGAGGGTTCCTTCTCCGTCGTGCTGTCGAGGTCGCGCATGTAGCCGCGCATCTCGACGACGAACATGCGTCCTTGGTCGTCGAAGCTGATGGACACCGGGGTCTCGATCAGCGGTTCGGCGGCGACGAGTTCGATGCGGTAGCCCGGAGGAAGGCGGAAGGTCTTCAGGGCTTGCTCGGGCGTGAGCGGGGCGGGGGCGGGCAGGTGGTGCTTGAGGATGACCTCGGTCGGTCCGGCGTTGCCCTTGTTGAGGGCGAAGGCGGAGGTAGCTCCGACAAGCAGAGCAAGGGCGGCAAGCGGGGTCTTCATGCAGGATTTAAGACAGGCCAAAAGCACCTGGGTTGCAAGGCGAACCCCCCGGTTTGCCCCGGACCGACCGAAGAACTCGGCTTACTTCTTCCGCTTGGTCGCAGGGGCGCCCGGAACTTCCCAGTCGTCGGTCCGGAAGCTCGTGGCGGGCAGTCCGGCGCCGTTCACGAGGTTGCAGTCCGGGTTCTCGGCCCAGGCGTAACGGACCGCCACGGGGGCGGGCACTTCGGGGCTGCTCACGACGACTTCGGCGCCTTCGATGCGGGCCATGGCCGGCTTCCAGACCTTGTCGGCGCCGGCGACGCGGAAGCCGCGCACCGCTCCGCCGTCGCGGGTCTTGAGTCCTTCGGCATGCTTGAACGAAACGCGGACGGAGGAACCTTCGGCCTTGTCGCCGGCGGGCAGGGGGCCGCTGATCGCGGGGACCTTGCGCCCGTAGACGGAAGCCAGCGCCCAGTAGGAGAGGCGGAGCCCGACGTCCTGCTTGTTCTTCGGGTGGATGTCCTTCGGGTCGCCGATGTCGATCGTGATGGCCATGCCGGTCTTCGGCAGCGCGAGCACTTTCATCATCGATTCGCGCACGCGCGGCCAGCTTTCGGAGTCGGAGTCGCGGTAGTTGGGCAGCTGCACCCAGGCGAACGGAACTTCGTCCTGCCAGAGCTTGCGCCAGCTCGTCACCAGCTGGCTGAGCTGCTTTTCATAAAGGCCCGGGTTGCCGGCGTTGCCTTCGCCCTGATACCAGAGCATGCCGCGCAGCGTGTAGGGCGCGAGGTTGGCGACCTTGCCGTTGTAGAGGCCGGCCGGCCCGCCTTTGAAGCGGCGCATGGCCAGCGGGTCCTTGGGCGCGGGCGTGACGAAGCTCTTACCCTCGGCCTTGGCCTTGGCGACCGCCGCCTTCCAGGTCGCCATCTGTTTCTTGTGCAGGTCGCCGGCCTTGGTTTCGTCGAAGGCGAGGTAGTCCTTCAGCCGGGTGTCGAAATTCGCCTTGGTCTCCGGATCGGAGGACTGCGTCTCGGCGGCGACCCAGGATTCGATCGGCGTGCCGCCGACGGAGGTGTTGATCAGGCCGACCGGGACGCCGGTCTCGCGGTGGATCTCGCGGCCGAAGAAGTAGAGCACCGCGGAGAAACCTCCGACGTTGTCAGGGGTGCACGCCTGCCAGGCGCCTTTGCCTTCCGCCTGAGGCTCCGCGGCGTGGGATGAGCTTTCGCGGTAGTGACGGATCAGCGGATATTTCGCGGCGGCCTTCTCTTCGGGGAAGCGATTGCAGCCGGCGACGGTCATCGCCATGTTGGACTGGCCGGAGCCGAGCCAGACTTCGCCGACGAGGATGTCCCGTACTTCGAGCTTATGTCCGTCCTTGCCGGTGACCACGAGCGTGCGCGGTTCGGCGGAGGCGGGCAGGGCGTCGAGCTTCAGCGTCCACTTGCCGTCGGCGCCGGCGGTGGCGGATTTCGTCTGACCCGCGAAGGCGACCGTCACGGACTCCCCCGCGTCGGCCCAGCCCCAGACGGCGACGGGCTTCTCGCGCTGCAGGACCATGTGGTCCGAGATCGGCGCGGCCAGGCGGAAGCCGGCGGCGAAAAGGGTGGAACAGCCGGCCAGGACGGCGAGCAACAGGGGGAGGAAGCGGGGGGCGCGCATACCCTTACTGACAACGGAAACCACCCCGGGTTGCGAGAATAAGCATGCAGCCTGGCCCCAGCCCTAGCCCTAGCTCCGGCCCTCCTTCAGGCCAACAACTTCTTCACCACGTGGCAGGGTTCGACGCCCGTGAGGCGGAAATCCAGGCCGGCGTTACGGAAGGTAAGACGTTCGTGGTCGACGCCGAGACAATGCAGGATCGTCGCCTGCAGGTCGGGTACGCGGACCTCGTCCTCGACGATGTTGAAGCCCATCTCGTCGGTCGCCCCGATCGTCTGGCCGCCCTTGATGCCGCCGCCGGCCATCCACATCGAGAAGGCCTGCGGGTGGTGGTCGCGCCCTTGGCTGCGGCCGAGCGAGACGCTGGCTTCGACCATCGGCGTGCGGCCGAACTCGCCGCCCCAGACGACGAGCGTGCTGTCGAGCAGGCCGCGTCGCTTGAGGTCCTTGACGAGGGCCGCGGAGGCCTTGTCGGTCTTGGCGCAGTTGTTGCGCACGTTGCCGGCGACGTCGCTGTGCGCGTCCCAGCCTTCGTTGTAGATGTTGATGAAGCGCACGCCGCGCTCGACCATGCGGCGGGCGAGCAGGCAGGCTCGGGCGAAGGAGGGCACCTTGGGGTCGCAACCGTAGAGTTCGAGCGTCTCCTTGCTCTCGGAGGAGAGATCCATGAGGTCGGGCGCCGAGGTCTGGAGCCGGTAGGCCATCTCGTAGTTGGCGATGCGGGTGGCGATCTCGCTGTCACCGTCGAGGCGCAGGCGACGGTCGTTCATCGCGTTGATGAGGCCGATGGTGTCCTTCTGCGTGCCGGGGTCGATGCCCGCGGGGGTGCTCGTGTTGAGGATCGCGTCGCCGGCGTTGCGGAAGCGGGTGCCGGCGTAGCTGCTCGGCAGGAAGCCGCTGCTCCAGCAGGCCGCGCCGCCGCTGATGCCCGCGCCTGTGCTCATCACCACGAAGGCCGGGAGGTCCTTGGCTTCGGAGCCGAGGCCGTAGGTGACCCAGGAGCCCATGCTCGGGCGGCCGGGCTGGGAGAAGCCCGTGTTCATGTAGATCTGCGCCGGGGCGTGGTTGAACTGCGTGGTCCGGCAGGACTTCACGATGGCGATGTCGTCGGCGATGGAGGCGATGTGCGGGATCATCTCCGAGAGTTCGGCGCCGGACTGGCCGTGACGCGCGAACTTGTAGCGGGGACCGAGCACGGCGGCGTCGGGCCGGATGAACGCGTAGCGTTGTCCGTTGATGATGGAAGGCGGCAGCGGCTTGCCTTCGAGCTTGGCCAGCTCCGGCTTGTAGTCGAAGAGCTCGAGCTGCGAAGGCGCGCCCGCCATGAAGAGATGGATGACGGCCTTGGCCTTGGGCGGATGGTGGGGCAGGCCGGAGACCTGGCCGGCGCCGGCGGCGGCGAGGCGGCCCATGGCGCCGTCGGCCAGCAGGGAGGCGAGGGCGATCTTGCCGACGCCGAGGGCGCACTCCTGGAAGAAGTGCCGGCGGGTGACGTTGGGGCGGGACATGGGGAAGATGGCAGATGGAGGATGACAGATGACAGATGATGGAGGGCTGAATTGAGGACTGAGTTGAGGACTGAGTTGAGGGCTGAATGGAGAAGGCTCTAGGGGGTGGGTGAGTTTTATCGATCTGTCATCGGCCCTCTGTCATCGGTCATCGACTCTTTACGGATGCACGATGCTTTCGTCGAGGTTGAGGGCGGCGCGGGCGACGGCGGTCCAGACGTCCTGGTCGGCGATTTTGCGGGCGCGCTGCGCGGCGACGAAGCCCTTCATCAGGGCGAGTTCGTCCGGCGCGGGCGGGCGGGTGACGCAGCGGCGCAGGACGAAGGTCAGCCGGCCTTCGTCGTCCGAAGCGGCGGTCATCGCCTTGGCGCCGAGGGCGCGGGCGGCCTCCATGAACATCTCATCGTTGAGGAGCGTCAGCGCCTGGAGCGGGCTGTTGGAGACGTCGCGGCGGGCGACGCACGATTCGCCGGTCGGTGCGTCGAAGGTCGTCGCCATGGCGAACGGGGCGGTGCGCTTGATGAAGGTGTAGAGCGAGCGGCGGTAGCGGTCTTCGCCTTCGCTGGGCTTCCATTCGATGCGTCCGTAGGTGCCTTCGCTGGTGACGCTGGCGGGCTGGGGCGGGAAGACGCCGGGTCCGCCCATCTTGGCGGAGAGCAGGCCGGCCGCCTGGAGCGTGCCGTCGCGGATGACTTCGGCGTCGAGACGGAAGCGGCTGCCGCGGGCGAGCTGGAGGTTCTCGCGGTCCTTCGCGGCGAGCTCCGGGGTGACGCGCGACGACTGGCGGTACGTCGCGCTGGTCACGATCAGACGATGGAGCTTCTTCATCGACCAGCCGCCCTGGCGGAATTCGACGGCCAGCCAGTCGAGCAGCTCGGGGTGCGTCGGGGCTTCGCTCTGGTAGCCGAAGTCCTCGAGGGTGGCGACGAAGCCGCGCCCGAAGAAGGCCTGCCACTGGCGGTTGACCGCGACGCGGGCCGTGAGCGGGTTCTCCGGCGCGAAGAGCCAGCGCGCGAACGTGAGGCGGTTGGCGGGGGCGTCGTTGGGCAGTGAAGGCAGGAAGGCCGGCACCGCAGGCGGGACTTCCTCCTTCGGGCTCAGGTATTCGCCGCGGTGATGGCGGAAGGTCGGCCGCGGGTGCGCGGCAGGTCGCTCGCGCATGACCAGCGTGGGCTGGCCGCGGGGGATCTGCTTGCGGAGGTTGGCGAGGGCCTTGGCGTGGACGGCCAGTTCGGGGGCGGTCTCGAGGAAGCGCTGACGCAGTTTCGGCAGGTCATGCGGGGCGTTGCCGGCCAGCATGGCCTCGATTTCCGCGGGATGTCCGGTGGCGGTGGCCTGTTCGTCCGTGGTCACCGAGATGCGGAAATGGCCGACGGGGCAGGCGTAGTGCTTTTCGAAGAGCATCTTGAGGGCCCAGCCGGCGGCGAGGTCGGTCGGCTGGTCGAAGCGGAAGACCGCGACATGGTTCTGGCCGTAGCCGCCGAGGACCTGCCAACCGCTGGACATCTCGCCGTCGAGCGCGGCGGAGGCGTTGTTCTTCTTGCGGTTGGCCTTGGCCTTCGCGGCCTTCGTCTTGGGCGCGGCCTTGGCCGCCTTGGGGGCCGCCGCGGCGTCGCTGATGCGGTCCTCTTCTTCGTCGTTGGTCGCGGTGGCGTCGTCGAACTTCAGCCGACGGTCGCCCTGCCAGGCCTGGAGTTCGCTGAGGAAGAAGCCGCCGAGCGGGCCTTCGTAGTTCGTCAGACCCGGGCCGTCGTTAGGCAGGAGCGGATGCGAGGCGACTTCGAGGCGGATGGCCACGGCGCCCTTGATCGCGCGGTCGAAGGTCAGGTCGTAGACGTCGCTCTTGGTGATGTCGCCACCGCCGAGGATGAAGCCGTCGGGCTGCACGTCGAGGGTGGGAAGGGTGGTCTTCAGCTTGGTCGGACGGAGGATCATCCACTTGGAGGCGCGCGGGCTTTCCTGGTCCAGCCATGCTCCGAAGCGTTGTTCGACGGCCGCCGGCCCGCCGGGGAACTTTCCTTCCAGGGCTTCCTCCGCGGCCCGGATGCGGCGGGCGTGGTCGGCCTGCCTGGCTTCGAGGTCGGCCGGCGGGATGTGGTAGGTCGGCTCGTCGGCGTTGTTGAGCAGGGCCATCACGGAGAAGTAGTCCGTGTGGAGCACGGGGTCATATTTGTGCGTATGGCACTGGGCGCAGTTCAGCGTCAGGCCCATCCAGGCCGCGCCCGTCGCGCCGACGCGGTCCACCATGGAGTAGTAGCGATACTCGTTGGGGTCGGCGCCACCTTCTTCGTTGAGCATCGTATTGCGATGGAAGCCCGTGGCGACGAGGTCGTCCGGCGTGGCCCCGGGCAGGAGGTCGCCGGCGAGCTGCCTGATGCTGAACTGATCGTAAGGCAGGTCCGCGTTGAGGGCTTTCACGACCCAGTCGCGATAGGGCCAGATCGTGCGCGGACGATCCTTCTCGAAACCGTTGGTGTCGGCGTAGCGGGCGAGGTCGAGCCAGCGGCGGGCCCAGCGCTCGCCGTAGCGCGGCGAAGCGAGCAGGCGGTCGACGAGCTTCTCATAGGCGTCGGGAGACTTGTCCGCGACGAAGGCGTCGGCCTCTTCGGGCGTCGGCGGGACGCCGGTGAGGTCGAGCGTCACGCGGCGGACGAGGGCGTAGCGGTCGGCTTCGGGCGAGGGCTTAAGGCCGGCCTGTTCGAGACGGGCTTGCACGAACGCATCGATGGGGTGCAGGCCCGGCTTGGGGAGCGGCGCCTGCTGCGGAGCGGAGAAGGCCCAGTGCGGCTGATAGACGCCGCCTTCGGCGATCCAGGCGCGCAGGATCGCCTTGTCCTTGGCGGAGAGGGGTTTCTTGGTCTCCGGTGGCGGCATCACGTCCTCCGGGTCGTCGGAGAAGATGCGGTGGATGATTTCGCTCTTGTCCGGCTGCCCGGGGACGATCGCAATCTCACCGGACTTGCCTTGGCCGTGGGCGGATTCCGGCAGGTCGAGGCGGAGCTTCCCTTTGCGCGAATGTTCGTCCATGCCGTGGCACGCGAAGCAGTGCTGGGCGAGGATCGGTCGGACCTCGCGGTTGAAGTCGACGGCGGTGGCTTGGGCGGTGAGGCCGGCAAGCAGTAGGGCGAGGGAAAGGCGCGGCATGGGGCTGAGTCCGGGCGGGGTCGCGGACAGTGTTAAGACAGACAGGGCCGCCCGGGGTTGCGAGCCATTAGCAGGGGGTTCACCGTTGCGACCTCTGAAAATCGAGCCAAGATGACGGAGTCGTGCCCCGGGCAGCCTTCATTTTCTCTCTTATCGCCGCGGGACTGTCCGCGGCCGAGCAAGCACCGCCCCCGAAGGGCCGGTGGGCGGAGGCCCTTGGTTCGCCGTCTTCGGCTTATTTTGCCGGGGCTCCGCCCTCCGAACTCGTCGAGTCGTTCGAGACGCCTGATTTCAAGGCCCAGCTGTTTCGTCAGCGAACGGACAAGCTGACCTGGCAGCGGGTCCTCGTCATGAAGCCCAAGGGACTCGCCGGCCGCTCCGCCGGGGTGGTGGTGCCGTTCTACGACCCGGATCGGATGTGCGGGTATGATCTCAGGACGAAGCAACGTCTGGGCCCCGAGCGTAACACCGCCTTCTTCGCCCTGCATCTCGTGCGACTGGGCTATGTCGTAGCGGCGGTCGAAGCCTATCCGTTCAACCTGCTGACGCCGGAAGAGCAGAAGGCGAGCAAGGGCGGGATGGGAGTCTGGCGAGACGCCGCGTCCAAGCTCGCCCGGCTGGAGCCCGGCTGGACGGGCATGGGCAGGCTCACCCACGACACCCGGCTGGCCGCCGACCTCCTGGCGGCGGATGCGCAGGTCGACCCGGCCCGTCTCGCGGTGATGGGGCATTCGCTCGGCGGCAAGATGGCCTTCTATGCCGGCTGCTTGGATCCGCGTTTCAAGGCGATCGTCGCGAGTGATTTCGGTCTGGCGTGGGATTCTTCCAACTGGGGCGACGCTTGGTATTTCGGCGGCAAGCTGCAGGCCATGCGGGCGGAAGGACTTTCGCAGGAACAGCTGCTCGCCGCGAGCCCGTCGCCTTTCTTCCTCATCGCCGGGCAATATGACAGCGAGGCGACGGCGGGTCCTTTGTTGGCGGCGGCCCGCAAGACCCGTGAACTCACAGGCCAGCCGGGCGGCATCGAGATGTTCGACCATCATTCGGGCCACCAGCCGACGTGGCCTGCCTTGAAGGCCGCTTACGCTTGGCTGGCCGGGCGGATGGACATGCCCGCTCCTGGCTTCGCGCACCTCGACGCGCTCGCGGGCGAGCAGGTCAAGGCCGGCAAGTAGGCCTCACTTCTTTTTCTTCTTCGCGCCGCCGGGTGGCGGATTGGCTCCGAGCTGCGGCCCGTTGTCAGCCGGCATCGCCCGATGCCACTCAAGCAAGGCGGCCGTGAGCCGCGCGGTGACCGCGGGCTCCTTGGCGGCGAGGTCGTTCGTCTCGCCGGGATCCTTGGCGAGGTCATACAGCAAGGTCTTCGAGCCGTCGTATTCGCAGAGCAGTTTCCAGTCACCCTCGCGGACGGCCAGGTCCGGCTGGGGGTCGGGCAGGGCGGGCGACCAGGTCTTCCGGTCGGGCGGTCGGCGCCAGAAGATCGGCCCCGGGTGGGAACGGGATTCTTTCCCGAGCAGCGTCTTCGACAGGTCGACGCCGTCGAGGCCTTCCGGCGGACGGACTCCGGCGAGGGAAAGCAGCGTCGGAGCAAGGTCCATCGCGGCGAAGACGGCCGTCTGGTCGAGCTGGCCGGCCTGGCCTTGCGCCATCAGGCCAGGGGCCCAGACCACGAGCGAGGAACGGAGGCCTCCTTCGTAGAGCTGGGTCTTCTTCCCGCGGAAAGGTCCGGCGCTGCCCGCACCGGGTTCAGGTCCGTTGTCGGAGCAGATGACGACGACCGTGTTGTCGCGCAGGGCGGGGTCGGACCGGACACGCTCGCAGAGGCGGCCGAGCTGATGGTCCATCTCCTCGAGCACGGCGAGGTAGATGCGGTGTTTCTCCGGCGACCACTTTGCGAGCGGGGGGAAGTAAGGGCTGTGGACGTCGTCCGGCCAGAGGTCGACGTAGAAGGGCCGCCCTTTCGCCGCGGCCTGGTCGATGAACTTCAGGGCCGCGTCGGCATAGCCCGTCGTGATCACGGCGCGGTCCATCCAGGTGACCGGACCGCCGAGACGTTCGGCGTCGGCCCAGATCTTCTTCGGCTCCGCGTCGCCGGGCTTGCGCGTCAGGGGCAGGAGCTTCGGCCCCATCCCTTCGAAGTTCGTCAATGACGCGTCGTAGCCATACGCGGAGATCGCGGGGGCGTCGTCGACGTCGCGTTGGCCGCCGAGGTGCCATTTGCCGAAGTGGCCCGTCGCATAGCCGGCGGCCTGCAGCGTGCGGGCCAGCGAAGGCGCCTGCGGGTCGAGCCACTGGGCGATGCCGCGCCGGGTGTTCTCGGCGCGGTGCGCGAGGTACGAGCCGATGCGCCAGCGTTGCGGATACTGGCCCGTCACGAAGGCGCAGCGGGAGGGGGAGCAGATCGGCGAGTTGACGTAGAACTGGGAGAAGCGACGGCCTTCGGCGGCGAGCCGGTCGATGTTCGGCGTCTTCGCCTCCTGGTTGCCGAAGCAGGAGAAGTCGCCCCAGCCCATGTCGTCGATCAGCACGAACACGATGTTCGGCCGCCTGCCCTCGGCGGCCCCGGCGGAGAGGATCGCGCCGAACAACAGCAGGAGCAGGCGCCAGGCTTTCATTTCTTCACGCCCGAGGGCACGGCGTCCTTGAGCAGTTCGGCGAGCCGGGCGCGCATCGCTCTGACCCGTTCGGGTTGCGCCGCGGCCAAATTCTTGGATTCGGACGGATCGGCGGAGAGGTCATAGAGCGCGACCGAATCGTATTTCCCGGCGGCCGCCTTGCCTTTCTTCTTCGTTTTCGAAGCACCGTCGTCCTCGCCGTCGGCGTCGCCGCTGACGATCAGCTTCCAATCGCCCATGCGGACGGCGGCGCGCGTCGGACCTTGGGTCGAGACGGAGAGGATGGCGTCGTGCGGCGAGGGCGCGCCTTTCGTCAGCATCGGCCAGACGTCGAGGCCGTCGATCGGCAGCTTCTGTTCGAGCGAGCCGCCGGCGAGCCGGATGAGCGTCGGGTACCAATCGACCATGTGCATCGGTTGGCGGAGACGTTGTTCGGCGGGAATGCGGCCGGGCCAGGTGGCGAAGGCCGCGGCGCGGGTGCCTCCCTCGTAGATCGAGCCTTTGAAGTCGCGGAGCGGGGTGTTGTCTCCGGGCGGCGGGCCGCCGTTGTCGCTGGAGAAGACGATGAGCGTGTTCTCCAGGCGGCCGGCTTTCCTGAGCGCGTCCTCGATCTTGCCGACGGCTTCGTCGACGGCGGCGAGCATGCCGGCCAGCTTCTGTCGGTTGCCTTTCAGGTCTCCGTAGGGCTTCAGGTATGGGTCGGGAACCTGGAAAGGGCTGTGGACGCCGTTGAAAGGCACATAGAGGAAGAGGGGCTTGGCGGCGTCGGTCGTCGCGATGACCTTGCAGGCTTCCGCCGTCATCAGGTGCGTGGTGTAGCCTTCTTCTTTCAGCGGTTCGCCTTGCCGATACCAGTCGAGCTTGTTCATGCGCTCGTGGGTGAAGTAATCGAGCATCCCGAAGAAGTGTCCGTATTGGTGGTCGAAGCCGCGGGCGTTCGGCTGGTAGGCTTTCTCGAATTCCCCGAGGTGCCATTTGCCGGTGATCGCCGTGCGATAGCCGGCGGAGCGGAGGGCGTCGGCCAGCGTGCGTTCGGCGAGCGGCAGGCCCCAAGGCGCGCCGGGAGAGACGATCGTGTAGACGCCGGTGCGCGTGGGATATCGCCCTGTCATCAGCGTGGCGCGGGTCGGCGAGCAGACCGGCTGGACGTAATGGTTTTCGATGATCGCGCCGCTCTTGGCGAGCCGGTCGATGTTCGGGGTCTTGATCTGCATGCCGCCGTTGAAGCCGCAGTCCGCGTAGCCGAGGTCGTCGATGAGCAGGAAGACGATATCAGGCTGCTTGGCGGCGGACGTCAGCGTGGCGCAGAGGCAGGCTAAACCGGTCAGGAGGGCGCGGGGGTTCATGGGGTGAGGGGGGCTTTTGATTGTCCTTGGAAGCAGCCTGATTCGTACGCCGAGGCCGGATGTCCAGCCAGGTTCTTAGTCCGTAGGTATGCGGCTTACTTCGTTTTGGGTGAAGCGCCTTCGAGGGCTTTGAGTTTGCGTTCAGCGAGGCCGCCGAGTTCGGCGATACCCAAGAAACCGTCCTTGTCGGAGTCGGCTCCCTTGAAGTGCTGCTCGGTGTGCGCGCCCATCTTGGAGACAAGGCGGAACTCTTTGACGTCCAGTTTTGCGTCTTGGTTCGAGTCCAGTCGTTTGAAGCAGGCTTCGGTTCCTTCGCTGAGGATGGCGAACCAGGTCTGTTTCCGGAGTGACCCCGGGAGTTCGTCGCTGTCGATGAAGCCATCTTGGTTGGTGTCGCCTTGCCCGAAGTGCTCCTGCCCGTGGTGCAGGGCCTGGGCGTCCAGCGTCTTGAATTCGGCGACGGAGAGCCGGCCGTCCCTGTTCTTGTCCGCCGCCGTCATGATTCGCCTGAGGAGGGCGACCTTGCGCGGGTCGGTGGCCTCAGTCGGCTTGGCGGTCGTCGTCGGAACGTCGGCCGCGAGCAACGAGCACGCTGGGATGATCGTCCAGCTAAGGAGGGTGGATGATCTCATCGGTGGTTTAGGGGTTTTGCTTTGTCGGGCCCGCCAGGACGGAGAACCCTGACTTTAGGTGAAAGTTACGGCTCATCGCTTGGCTGGCAGCCATTGCACGGCGTCGACGATCACGTGGCCGTCGGTGCCGGCGTTGGCGACTTCGACCCAGCCGTCCTTGCCGGCGGCGAATTCGAAGGTGCCGACGACATGGAAGGGGCCGTCGCCCTTGGGAGCGAGTTTCTGGTTCACGAGGACCTTGGACTCGCCACCCGCGTGATGGATGGTGACCGGGACGTTGGTGGCGCGGTTGCCGTTCACGCTGTAGCTCACGGCGACGAGATATTTGCCGGCGGCGGGCAGGGCAGGGGTGAAGCGGGCGGACATCGCTCCTTTTTCGGCGTTGCCATCGTGACGGTAGCCGTCGCCGACATAGTTGCCCGAGACATGCCCGGTCTGGTCGAAGCCCTTGAGCACGGCTTCGCCGTCGTCGACGACGATGCCGGGTAGCTTCGACTTATCGAGGCCGTGACCGCCGCCGACGGAAGGCGCGGCGACGAAGTCGAGCATCTGGCCGGACGCGAGGAGGCGTTCCTTGAGGGCGCCGTAGTCGACGGCCTGGACGGTGGTGCCGCGCTCGATGGCGAGGCCGGCCGCGGTGGCGGCGGACTGACCCATGACCATGAAGACCGGTTCCATGCGGATCGAGCCGTAGGCGATATGGCTCGCGCTCAGGCAGACCGGCACGAGCAGGTTGGTGCATTCGGAAGCGCGCGGGCGGATGCTGCGGTAGCTGACGGGGTAGGGCTTGCTGCCCACCTGGACGTCGCCTTCGTTGCGCACGAAGCCTTCCTTCGTCACGAAGCGTTGGATGTGGTGCGAATCCATGTTGTAGGCGCCCATGCCGACGGAGTCCTCGATGACTTCGGTGCGGCGGCAGTTCTTCTCGGACATCACGTAGTCGGAGACCATGCGTCGGGCCTCGCGGACGTAGAGCTGGCGGGGCCAGTTGCCGTTGTCGAGGAACTCATCCTTGGCCAGGCCGAGTTTCTGGAAGGCGAGTCGCATCTTTTCCGGCACGCGCGGATGGTGCGCGTAGGTCCACATCAGGCCCTTCTGCCAGTCTTCGTGCGCCTGCCAGATCCTGGCGCGGGTGGCGTAGTCGGCTTCGGCGTAGTCCCAGTTCTGGCCGATGAAGTCGGTGCTGATCGCGAAATTGTTGTTCGTATCGGTCTTGCGGTTGGGCATCGGCGTCGGCGCCCAGGAGTTGCGGTCTTCGCCGGCTTCGACGTTGCGTAGCGCGAGCTCATACCAGCGCTCGTCGTAGTTGGCCGGCTTCTCCCAGTCGCGGCGGTTGGCCGGGACGTCCGTCGTGCACATGCGGAAGTTGTAGGCCTGGACCTTGCGGTCGCCCGAGCCGTCGGGGCCGGGGATCTCCTTCTCGATACCGGGCAGCAGCCCGCTGGCGGGATCGCCTTTCTTCACGTAGGGATCCACGTTCACCTTGAACTGGTGGGACCTCGCGTGGCCCACCTGGACGCCGTTGAGCGTCTCGCCGTAGACCGAGTTGGCTTCACGGCCGACGTGGTAGCTCACGCCGGCCTTGGCCATCAGGTCGCCTTCGTAGGTGGCGTCGATGAACATCTTGCCCGTGAACTCGCGGCCGCTCTCCATGACGATCTTCACGATGCGGGTGCCGTCCTTGACCACGCCCTTCTTCAGGTCGAGACGTTCGCCGAAGACCACGGTCACCTTGTCGCCGGCGGCCTTGAGCATCTGCTCGTAGACCGCGGTGGCCACGTGGGGTTCGAAGGTCCACATCGTACCCTCGTCGGCGGCGTTGCCGTGGGGGCGGCGGGCGAAGTATTCGGCACGGGTCTGGTGCACCCACTTGTCGTCCTTGGCGTAATAGTTCCCGATGGCCGCATAGAATTCGCGGGACAGCCCGCCGATCGCCTTCTTGTTGCCGATGTCGGTGGCGCCGAGGCCGCCGGTGGTCAGGCCCCCGAGGAACTTCGTCGGCTCGATGAGGACCGCCGTGCGGCCCTCGCGGGCGGCCTGGATGGCGGCGGTGATGCCGCCGGAGGTGCCGCCGTAGATGACGATGTCCTGGGCGGGGAGGGCGGCGGTCAGGCCGAGCAGGGTGAGCAGCAGGGTGCGCATGGGGATGTCCCCGATGTCAGCAGGTCACGCCGGACCTGCAACTCCGTTCCGAGGCCCGTCGTGTTCCCTGGTAAGCCGTAAGGTCAGCGCGGCTGGTAGCCCTTCCAGAGCCACTCGAGGGCGGAGGGCAGGATCTGGGGGCGGGCGTTGCCGATGCCGTGGCCGGAGTTCTGGCAGAAGTAGTATTGGTAGGCGTAGCCTTTGGCCTTCAGCACGTGCGCCATGCGATGGTTGGCTTCGACCCAATCATGCATGCCGTCGCGCATGACGTTGGGGTTGAAATTGTCGCGGTCGCCGACGGCCATGTAGAGGCGGATGGGCTTACGCTCGCTCTGCGGGATGAGGGTCTCGTGGAAATCCCAGGCCCCGCCCGGGGTCTTCGGGTCGAAGGGCCACTGCTGGTTCACGAAGGTGCCCGAAAGCGTGAGCACCCGGCGGAACCACTCGGGGTGATACCAGGCCATGATGAGGGCGGCCGAGCCGCCGGAGCTCGTGCCCATCGTGGCGCGGCCGTCGGGGTCGGACGTGAACTTCACGCCATAGTTCTTTTCGACTAGCGGCAGGACCTCATGCTGGATGTATTCCGCGTAGAGCCCGGACATGGTGTCGTATTCCTTGCCGCGTTCGTGGCCCTGGGCGTCACCGCCGCCGTTGGCGATCTGGACCATGATGAGGGCGGGGATGCGCTTCTGGGCGATCAGGTTATCAAGGATGCGCGCGGTGTTCTGGTCGGTCTTGCCGAGTCCGGGGCCGTCATGGGTGACGAGGAGCGGGGCGGCGGTGCCGGGGACGTATTGCGCCGGTACGTAGACGGTGATGGTGCGCTTGTAGTCGATCGTGTGCGTCTTCACGATGAGCGTCTTGGGGTTGTTCGGGTCAGGTACGCCGAACTCCTCGCGGGCGATGCCCGGGTTGAAGCGCTGCGTGGTCTTCGAATCGATCTGGAACTGCCGGATCTTGCCCTGCGGCGCGCCGGCGACGACCTTGGTCTCCGGGGCGGCGACGTAATCCGGCCCGATGAGGTAGTTGCCGTCTTCGAGGGTCGTCTTACCGTCGAGCCGGACGAATTTCGGCGCGCCCGGGGCGTCGAAGGCGCGCGTCGGCGGCGTCGGACGATCCTGTTTCTTGGGGGCTTGCTTCGCTTTCGGAGCATCCGCGGCGGTCAAGGCGGCAAACGGAGCGAGCAGAAGGAGGGCGAGGAGGGGGCGCATGAGGATGGAGATGACAGATGACAGATGACAGATGACAGAGGTCACTTCGCCTTCTTCTTGGCGTTGTTCTTGCCGGCCTTGCCTTTCGGTTGTTCGGCGAGGGTCAGCTTCGCGAGGGCGACGTGTTCGTCGGTCTGCTTCTGCCAGAGGTCGGCCAGTTCCTTGGCTTTGTCGGGCATCTTGGCGGACAGGTCATGCTGTTCGGCGCGGTCCGTCCTCAGGTCGTAGAGGGCCCAGGCGTCTCCCTTGGCGGCGACGAGCTTGAAGTCGCCGACGCGGATGGCCTTGTTCTCCTCGTGCAGCCACCAGAGGCTGGAGCGTTCGATCGTGACTTCCTTGGCGAACGCGGGCGCCAGGCTCTTGCCCGGGGCGGCGGGAATCGGCACGCCTTTCCAGTCAGCGGGTTTGGTCGTCCCGGTGAGTTCGAGGATGGTCGGGGCGACGTCGATGACGTGCGCGGGGGTCGTGCGGAGCTCGCCTTGGGCGGCGATGCCGGCGGGCCAATGGGCGATGAGCGGCGTGCTGATGCCGCCCTCGTGCACCCAGGTCTTATGCCGGCGGTGCGGGGTGTTGCAGGCGTTGGAGAAGCCGGGTCCGAGGCAGAGGTAGGAGGCGGCGGAGCCCATCTCGGCCTTGGGGTCGTGCCCTCCGTCGCGCACCATGATCTCGGCGCTCGCGCCGTTGTCGGAGGCGAAGAGGATGAGGGTGTTCTCGTAGGCTCCCATCGTCTTCAGCTGGGTGATGATGCGGCCGATCTCCTGGTCCATGCGATCCACCATGGCGGCATGGATGGCCATCTTCGTGGCCTGGAAGCGACGCTGCTCGTCGGTGAGCTCGTCCCAGGGCAGCGGACGGTTCACCTCGCCGGCGCCGAGCCGCTCGATGGCCGCGGGGAAGGCGTAGGGAGGGCCGACCTCACGTTCGACGGCCGACAGCGGGGTGTTGGTGATGCCGGCCGCCTTCATGCGCGCGTGACGATCGGCGCGCATGCGGTCCCAGCCGGCGAGATACTTGTCCCGGTATTTGGCGATGTCCTCCGGCAGGGCGTGCAGGGGGAAGTGCGGCGCGATGAAGGCCACGTAATGGAAGAAAGGCTTCTCCGCATGATTGGCCGCATGGTCCTTGAGGCAGTCGATGGCATGGTCGGCCGTGGCGATCGTGGCGTAGTAGCCCTGCTCGCCGGCCGGGACTTTGACGGCGACGTCATCGATGGAGTTACCCTTGGACGTGAAGAAGTTGCCCTGGTTCTTCATGTCCAGCGAACGGTCGAAGCCGGCCGCCAGCACGGGGCCGTCGATGTGCCACTTGCCGCTGTGGTAGTTGCGGTACCCGGAGGATTTGAGGAAATCAGGCAGCAGGCGGGCCCAGGACTGACGGACGCCCTGGCCGCCGCCGCCGAGGCCGGGGAGCGCGTCACGGTGGATCTGCTGGGCGTAGTAACCCGAAAGCAGGGCGCCACGCGACGGCCAGCAACGCGCGGTGTTGTAGAACTGGGTGAACCGCAGGCCGTTCTTCGCCAGGCCGTCGAGGTTGGGCGTCGCGATCTCGCCGCCATAGCAGCCGAGGTCGGAGTAGCCGAGGTCGTCGGCGAGGATGAGCACGACGTTGGGGCGCCGGGGGGCGGCGAGGACCGAGAGGGTGGCGAGGAGCAGGGCGAGCAGGGGGCGCATGGGGTATGGTGAAATTACGGGGCAAGCCGCGGGGAGGGCAAAGACGGAAATGGGGTCAGACCCCATTAAGAGGGTCTGACCCCGTCGGGCGGGATAGGTTCGAGGCTTACTTCTTGGCCGGAGCGCCGCCTTTTTTCTTACGACGGACCTGGGCGGACGCGTCTTCGGCGGCGAGTTGCCGAGAGGTGGGCGGCGTCCATTCCGCCTTGGCGGGCGTGGACACGGACAGCGGGAAGCCATCGCCATGGCGGCGCATCTCGGCGGCCAGCAGGTCCAGCAGGGCTTTTTCCCGGTCGGCCTGCTCGGGTCGTCCCGCGAGGTTGGACAGTTCGTGCGGATCGGTCGAAAGGTCGAAGAGCTGGGTGCGGTCGACCAGCGGATAGCGGATGAGCTTCCAGCGGCCATCGCTGATCGAGCGCATGCAATCACGATAGCCGAGGTAGGCGACCGGCCGGACGGACGGCTTTTCGCCGCGGATCACGGGCAACAGGTCCTTCCCTTCGACGCCCTCGGGGAGTTTGGCGTCCGCCAGCTTGGCGAACGTCGGGAAGAGATCCATCAGGTAGGCGAAGGCCTCGGTGCGGCCGTGCGGGATGCCCGGGCCCGCGATGACGAGCGGCACGTGCATGCCTCCGCGTTCGTAGAGGTTCTGCTTGCCGAAGAGGCCGTGCTCACCGAGCGACAGGCCGTTGTCGCCCGAGAAGACGATCACCGTGTTCTCCCACTGTCCGGTTTCCCTCAGCGCGGAGAAGATGCGGCCGACATGGTGGTCGAGCCCGGTGACGCAGGCGTAGTAGTCGGCGGTCTGGCGGCGCGTGTCGTCCGGGGTGCGCGGCCAAGGGGCGAGGCGTTCGTCGCGGACGGTCATCTCGCCGTTGTCCCAGGGGTGGACGGGCAGGAAGGCCGGCGAGAGCGTCATCTTCGAGGCGTCATACATCGCATGGAAGCGAGGCTCGGCCGAGCGCGGATCGTGCGGTACGGGCGGCGCCAGGTAGGCGTAGAAGGGCGCCCCGTCCCGGCGGGCGGCGTGTTCCTTCAGGAAGGCGATCGTCCGGTCGGCGAGGCGCTGGCTGGCATGCGCCCGGTCGGTGGCGGGGTCGTCCGCCTTCTTGGCGTCGTCGACGATGCTCGTCTGGAAGGTGCGGAGTCCTTCGGTGAAGGCGTTGCCGCCTTTGCCCATGTGCCACGTACGGTAACCCGCGGCGGCGAGCACGCTCGGCAGGAAGGTCTCGGGCCGCGCGGCTTCGGGCCGGGCGTCCTTGGCGCCCGGGATCCGCTGCCACGACCGGCCGGTGAGCATCATCGTGCGGCTGGGCGTGCAGACCGCGCCGATCATCGAACCTTGCGTGTAGGCCCTCGTGAACGTCAGGCCCCGGGCGACGAGCGTGTCGAGGTTCGGGGTGATCAGCCCGGGCGCGCCGAGCGCGCCCAAGCCGTCGGCCCGGTGGTCGTCGGCGTGGATGTGGAGGATGTTGGGGCGGGCCGCCGGGAGCTGGGCGGCGAAGCAGGCCGAGAGCAGGAGGAAGAAAGCGCGCATGGGCTTACTTCTTGGCCGGAGCCTTCTTGGCGGGCGGGTTCTTGCCCTGGGCGCTGACGACCTTGGGCTTATCGATCTTCTTCGCGCCGGCAGGCAGGGCGGCCTGGTCGAAGGCGAGCACGGGGCCGTCTTCGAGGACCTTGAGCAGGACCTGCTTCACGTAGGTCTTGTGGGGGTTGCCGGCGTGGAGCTGGATGGCGATGAGGCCTTCGAGGGCGCGGCCCTTCTCGTCGTGGTCGATGAAGACCGAGGTCGTCTGGCCGTTGACCTTGTGCTCGAGGCGGTTGCCGCGGGCGATGACCGTGAACTCGTTGTACTGGGAGATGTCGGCCTGCACGCGCGGCCGTTCGCCGACCTGCCAGCGCTGGCCCGTCGGGTCCATCACCACGTCGACGCCGTTGTAGCCGAAGATGCCGCGGCCGCGTTCTTCGTAGGTCATCGCGGTGTGGACGTCGGTCGGGTGGACGTCGCATTGGTAGCCGAGGATCGTCCAAGGGGTGATCTCGGGCAGGCGACGGCTGCGGTATTGCACGCCGGAGTTGTTGTCGCCGACGACCTTGACCGTGGCGCGCAGTTCGAAGTCCTTGACCTTGCCGTTCCAGATCAGGAACGAATTCGTCTTCGGCTTGCCGACTTCGCTCGTACCGACGATCACGCCGTCTTCGACGGCCCAGAGGCCAGGTTCTCCGTCCCAACCCGAGAGGTCCTTGCCGTTGAACAGGGGCTTGAACCCGTCTTGGGCGAAGACGGACGCGGAGAGCGCGAGGAGGAGGAGACGCAGGGAGTTCATGGGGGTGAACCGAAGATAGCGTGCAAAGCCGCCGCAGGGCAAATATGCAAATCACCCCTGGGCTCCCTCCGGAGGGGTTCTTGCTCAGGCCAGCTGCAGGACGCCGGTGCTGTCGCCGAAGCTGTCTTTCTTGACGCCCATGCGCTCCATGAGGGCGAGGTGCAGGTTGCACATCGGGGTCTTCTTCGGCGAAATGATGCGTCGGCCGGAGCGGATCGTGCCGGCGCCACGGCCTGCCAGGAGGAGGGGCAGGTCGTCGATATCGTGCTTGTTGCCGTCGCGGATCGAGCACCCGTAGAGGAGCTGACAGTGGTCGAGGACGGTGCCTTCGCCTTCCTGGAGGGAGTCGAGCTTCTCGCAGAACGCGGCGAACTGGGCTACGTTCCATTCGATGACCTTGGTATACTGGGCCATCGTGGAAGCTTCGTTCTGGTGGTGCGAGAGGCCGTGCCAGTAGTTGTTGACCCCGTCGAGGAAGTCGAAACGGCGGCCGGACTGGGCGTCGCCGATCATGAACGTGCTGATGCGCGTCGAGTCGGTCCAGAAGGCCAGCGCGAGGATGTCGAGCATCTGCTTCACGTGCTCACGATGGTCCTTGGGGATGCCGGGGCCGGGGCGCGGGATGTCGAAGCGTCCGGCGTTGATCCAGCGCTTCTGGGGCTTGAGGGAGTTCTCGATGCGCTTTTCGACGGCCCGGACGGACTCCATGTATTCGTCCAGCTTCACGCGGTCGGCCGAACTAATCTTACCCTTGAGCAGCCAGACGTCCTCGCTGACGGCGTCGAGCACGCTGAGGTCGTCGCGCTGCAGGGCGTCGGTGACGGCCTTCTGGTTCGGATTGAAGCCGGAGACCACGGGCCCGGCCGAGGCGGTGCGGAAGAGGCGGTCGAAGGCGAGCTGGGGGACGATTTCCTTCGGGACCGGGGTGTGCGGGTCGCGCCAGGCGAGATGCGAGCCGTAGAGCATCGCGAAACCGCCGCCGGCGTTGTCGACCCCGGAGC
This sequence comes from Verrucomicrobiota bacterium, assembly GCA_030834165.1. Classification (GTDB taxonomy): domain Bacteria; phylum Verrucomicrobiota; class Verrucomicrobiia; order Opitutales; family UBA953; genus UBA953. The sequence goes on along the minus strand of JAURFU010000002.1, from coordinate 91,994 downwards.
GCGTGGGTTCGAGGCCGAGTTCGAAACTGGGGAGCGGCGTCTGGTTGCCGATCGCATCCGCGAGGACCTGGTCGGCGGAGATCCCGCCCACGTCGATGTCGCTGCCGGCGTTACGCTTCACGAAGCCGCCATGCAGCCAGGCCGGCACCTTGGGCCAGTGCCCGTTCCGTCCGGCGGTGCGCTGGTTGGTGAGGTTTTCGAGGAGCGTGATCTTATCCTTCACCGCCTTGAAGGGGGCGAGGGTTGGGGAGAGTTCGAAGCGCTCATCGTTGCCTTCCGGACGCCAGCGACGCTCGTTCACCCCGTTCGGCATGAAGAAGTAGCCCGTGCGGAGCGGCGGCTTGGCGAGACGCTGGTCCGCTTTGGCGGCCGGCACCATCGCTTCCATCAACGGCAGCGCGAGGGCGGCGCCGCAGCCGCGGAGCATCGTTCGTCGGGAGATGGGGCGGAACATCGGGCTAAAAAGGGGGGCGGGAGTAGGGTCAGTTAAGCCACGTGGTCAGGGAAGGCAAATCCGGCGGAAGCGGTCATTTCTCCTCTTTTTCGGCCTTGGCGGCCTTCTTGTGCTTCGGGGTCGCGAGCGCGAGCTCGTTGCGGTTGCGGAAGGGCGTGCTCAGGACGACCTCGCGGAGCAGGGTCTGGGCCTTGAAGTCGTTGGCTTCGAGGCGGTCGACGATCTGTTCGATCGTGCCGTCGTCACGGTCGACGAGGCTGCGGCCGAGGGCGTAGCCCAGGAGCTTGGAGGTCATCTGGCGGGCGAAGTCCCGTTTGCGCGTCAGGAGGATCGCCTTGAATTCGTCGAGGTCCTTGAAGGCCTGTCCCGAAGCGGTCTTGCCCGAGGCGTCGATGGGCTTCTTTTTCTCGTCGAGGTCGCGCCAGCGGCCGATGCGGTCGAAGTGCTCCATCGAGAAGCCGATCGGGTCGATGACGTCATGGCAGGAGGCGCACGTGGCGTCGGCGCGGTGCACCTCGAGCTTCTCGCGCAGGGAGAGCGAGCTGGCTTTCTTCTGCTTGGTGCTCGCGGCCTCGAGCGGAGGGATGTTCGCGGGCGGGGCGGGGACGGGCGTACCCATGAGCGTATCGAGGACCCAGGCGCCGCGGAGCACCGGGCTCGTGCGTCGTCCGGGGGAGGTCAGCATCTGGACGGCGCCGAGCCCGAGCACGCCGCCGCGCAGGTTGTCCTTGAGCACCACCTTGCGGAGCGCATCCCCTTTGACGCCGGGGATGCCGTAGTAATCGGCGAGCCGTCCGTTGATGAAACTGTAGTCGGCCGAGATGAGCTCGAGGAGGCTGCGGTCGCCGCGGAACAGGTAATCGACCATCGCCACGGCTTCCGCGCGCATGTCAGCCCCGATCCTGGCGTTGTAGATGCCTTTCGCGTCGTCCGCCTCGGGAGCCAGCGGGACCGTCTCGCCGACGGCCTTGGTGCCGAGCCATTGTTCGGTGAAGTTCCGGATGAAGGAGTCCGCCTTGGGGTCCGCGAGCATGCGCGTAAGCTGAGCCTCCAGCCGGGCGTGTTCGTTCAACTGACCCGCGTCGGCGAGCCGGTCGAGTTCGGCGTCGGGCGTGCTGTTCCAGAGGAAGTAGGAGAGGCGGGCGGCGAGTTCGTGGTCGGTGACGGGACGGACGCCGGGCTCGGCATGGTCCTGCTCGGCGCGGAAGAGGAAGCGGGGCGAGGCGAGGATGCCGCGCAGCGCGAGCTTCATCGACGTCTCGAAGTTCTCGCCGCGGGAAGCCGAGCGCTCGAAGAGCGCGAGGTTCTTCGCGACGTCCTTTTCCGTGACCGGCGTCCGGTAGGCCAGACGGGCGAATTTCCGGAGCAGCTGCGACGCGACGGCGCGACGTTCGGCGGCGGACTTGCCCGCCAGGCTCGCGGAGCTCGCGTCCCCGAGCAGGCGGCGATGTGCTTCCTTGCGTTCGGCGGTGACCGGCTTCGGCAGGTCGACCAGCTCGAGGCTGCTGAACTCGGCTTCGCCGGCTTCCGTGACGAGGGTGAGCTGGTGGGGCCCGCGGAAGAAGCGGAGCTGGAGGACGACGGGCTGGGGTGCCTTGGGGTCGAGTTCGAAGGACTGCGCCGCGATGCCGTCGACCTTCAGCCGCACCTTCGCCTTGGCTTGGCCGAGAGCCTTCCCTTGGATCGTGAGCGCGTGGGGCGCGGTCATCGTGACCGGGAAGGAGACGGAGGCTTCCTGGCCCGTCTTGAGCCTGCCATCGGCCGATGAACCGGGCGCGAAGTCGGCCGGCCGGAAGGTGCGGCGTGTTTCGGGGACGATGACGGCTTCGTCGACGATCGCTTCGGCGGCGTCGAGGTAGCGCTCCATCAGGATGACCGGCAGGAAGAGCGTCTCGCCGTTGTTGTCGAAGCCTTCGCCGCCGCCGCCGTCGGACGGGAACGTCTGCGAGAACTTCATCTTCAACCCGAGCAGGTCGCGGATCGTGTTGTCGTATTCGAGCCGGTTGAGGCGGCGGGCCGTGACCGTGCCGGCGTAGGGTCCCATCTCCTTGGCGGTCTCGCGGAGGACGCGTTCGAGCCAGTCGGCGATCTGGCGTCGTTCGTCCTCGCTGGGCTGGTCCTCCTTGGGCGGAGGCATCGTGCGGTTGCGCAGCTGCTCCACCGCGCTGCGGAAATTGCCGCGCTGCGTGTGCAGCTGGCTCAGGTCCTTGACCGTCATGAAGTCCGCGTCCTTGCCCTCCTTGTGGCACTCCACGCAGTAGAGCGAAAGCAGGGGGCGGATGTCGGACCTGAAGAACGTGGCGTCCTCCGGTGACACCGCGCCCGCCGCGGCCGCGAGGACGAGGAGAGCAGGGGTGGTCAGGGAATGACGCGTCATTTCACGGAGGGCTTGGTCAAGGAATGGAACTAGGACGGATATGAGACCTCCGCGCGAAGGAAAGGTTTTGGGTCAGTTTGGCTGACCCCGGCCTTGGTCCTGTCTCCGGTCCTGGGCCGACTTACAGGGCCAGGAAGACCAGCTCGCCGGCCTTGCTGTCCGGGACGATGAGCACGCCGGCCTTCTCGTCGAGGTAATGGTCGGCGGCGGCCTTGAGGCCCGTGCCGAGTTCCTTGGGGGCGGAGCCGTCGGCTTCGTAGCGGGTGACGCGGCCGGTCATGACTTCGGAGACGTAGAAGCGACCTTTGGAGTCGTGGACGATGCCGTCGCCGGAGCGGTGGCCCTTGGCGAGGGTCTTCCACTTGCCCTTGTTGTATTCGAGTACGTCGCCGGTGAAGAATTCCGCGATGCGGATACGACCGTTGGCCATGACGTCGATGCCGTTCGGGTTGAGCATCTTGGGGGTCGGAGCGATGACTTCGGTGACCTTGCCTTCGAGGGTGACTTGGAAGACGCGGGCGATGACCGGGATGGCCTTGTGCTCCGGGCTGTTGATGGCGAAGAGAATACCATTGGCATCGCGCATCTTAGTGACCGCGCCCATGTCGGTGATGAGTACGCTCTTCTTATCGGGCGAGACGACGACGTCGTTGAGGAAGGTGGGCGGGGTGGGGAAGGCCGCGGGGCCGGCGAGGAGGGTCTTCTTGCCCTTGGCGTCGATGGACCAGACCTTGTCGAAGTCGGCGGTGATGAGGCGGTTTGCGACGAAGACGATGCCCTTCGGGTCGTCGAGTCCTTCGGTGAGGGTGGTGACCTTGTCGCCGTCGACCTTCACGATCTTGCCGTCGCCGTCACCGGCCTTGCGTGAGGTGCCCATGAGGGTCACGAAATACTTGCCGCCGAAACCTTTGGTGACGCTCTCGGGCGTGGCGCCCACGGCGAGGTTGCGCTGGGCCGGCACGGCCTTGGCCGGAGCGGCGACGGGAGCGCTCTTGGCCGGGGTGGCGGGGGCGGTTTCCGGGGTCTGGCAGCCGACGAGGGCGAGGCCGGCGAGGAGGGCTAGCAGCGGGGTCTTCATAAGACCCTTATTTCCGCTTTCCCGCCGAGCGGAGTCAAGCGGTCAGCCGACGATCAGCCAGACCGCGGCAAATGCGGTCAGCCAGGCCAGCACGGATTCGAAGGCGTCCTGCTTGATACGCTTCAGGATTTGCCAGCCGAGCACGATGCCCGCGATCACCCCGGGCAGTAGCACCAGATTGGTCATGAGTGATGGTCCGGTGACGAGTCCCAGTTTGCCGCTGAAGGGCAGCTTGAAGAGGTTGATGAAAAGGAAGAAACGGCAGAACACGCCGAGGTGCTCTTTTTTCTCCAAGCGCTGGGCGAGCAGGTAGACCGTCATCACCGGGCCGGCTGCGTTGGCGAGCATTGTGGCGATGCCCGCGATGCCGCCCATGCCCCAGGTGAAGGTACGATGGCGGGTGAGGGCCAGAAGCTGCTCGCGCCGATGGTGGAGGACGACGTTGAAGGCGAGCAGGGCGAGGATAAGCACGCCGATGACGATGCGGGCGGAACCATTGTCGACCCGGTCGAGTAGGAACCAGCCGGCAACGACGCCGACGACCGCCGCCGGGATCATGGGCAGGATCTGCCGCCAGCTGCCGCCTTGGCGGTTGATGAGGTAGCCCATCAGGTCAGCCACGATGAGCATCGGTAGGACGATACCCACGGAAGGCTTGGCGTCGAAGATCTTGGCCATGATGACCACGTTGAGGGTGGCCGTACCGGCCAGGCCGGACTTGGACAAGCCGATGCAGAGCGCGCCGAAGAGCGCGAGCAGCAGGATCCAGCCGTCGGCAGGCAGCAGGGTCTGGCTATGGATCCAATCGAGCATCGACCGCAGTCAATCAGCGGACGACACACCGCTCCAGCCTGCTTTTCCTTCCGCCGGGCTTATCGCGGTTTCGCCGAGCAGGCGGGGTCCGCCTTGGTGGGCAGTGTGGCGTTCCACTCCAGCGCGAGCTGGGTCAGGCGGGCGACGACCTGCGGGTGTTCCTTCGCCTGATTTTTAGCCACATCTTCAGCTCGGTTTGCTGGTAGATTGTAGAGTTCGGAACGCTTTCCGTCGAAGGTGGTGACCAGTTTCCAGTCTCCCTCGCGCACTGCCAGATCAGGCCAGTAGTCCGCTTCTCTCCGATTGCCGCTGATGCGCCAGAAGATGGGCCGCGTGCGCCGAACCGATTCGCCCTTGAGGGCCGGCAGCAGGTTCTCGCCGTCGACTTGATCGGGCGGGTTGATTCCAGCGATAGCGCAGAACGTCGGGAGTAGGTCCACCGCCGTTAGGACGGTGGCGTCGTTTTTCAGACCAGCCGGCGCGCGGCCGGGCCAGCGCACGATGAACGGCACCCGCACGCCGCCTTCGAAGAGGCTGGTTTTCTGGCCGCGCAGTCCGCCGGTTTCGCCGACGTTGTAGTGGCCGCGATATTTTCCAGGGACGCCTTGGTCGTTCGCTTTGGGTTTCGCCGGGCCGTTATCGCTGGAAAAAACCACCAAAGTATCCTGGGCGATGCCGCACCGCTCCAGCGCATCGAGGATCAGGCCGACCTTGTCGTCGCCATCGGTGATGACCGCGGCGTAGACCTGCTGCCGGGGGTCGAGGTGTTTCCACTGTGCCATGGCCTTGGCCGAAGGGCTGTGAGCCAGGTGGCTTTCGTGGAGCCATACGTTGACATAGAACGGTCGGTCTTTGTTCGCCTCGATGAACTTGATCGCCTGGTTCGGGATGTCGTTGCCGTAGGGCCCGACTTTCGGCCCTGGCCCGTGATAGACGGCGGAGTCGTCAATGCCGTAGTCCGACATGGTCGGGGTGCCTTCGCCCAGATGCCACTTACCGAAGTGTCCGGTGCGATATCCCGCAGCCTTGAGCAGGCGGGCGATCGTGGGCGCCCGGGGGTCCAGCCAGTCGGGCATCTCCGGCGGCTTGGTGACGCCGAAAACCGTGTTGATGCCGAAGCGGCCGGGGAAACGCCCCGTCATGGCCGCCGCGCGACTGGGTGAACACACCGGGCTCAGCACGTTGAACTGCTGGAAGTCGATGCCCTCGCTGGCCAGTTTATCGAGGCGCGGGGTCTTCAGCCACGTGTTACCGTGGCAGGAGAGGTCTCCCCAGCCCCAGTCATCGGCATAGATGAAGACGATGTTGGGTTGAGCGGACTTCTTCGGCGCGTCGACCGCCGGCCAGGCGACCAGCGGGGCGAACAGCAGGGCCCCGAGGAGGGTGAGGATAGGTCTCATGGTCTGGTCCGGGGATTCACTTCTGCTTTTTGGCTCGGCCCTTGCTGAGCAGCTCGGGTTCACCCTTGTCGCCGCCGAGTTGAATCATTGTGGGGTAGAGCGAGTCCCACCATTGGTCGTAAGACGCAGCGAGCTTGGCGGTCAGTTCCGGCCGTTCGGTCGAGAGGTCGTTCCGGCAGGCCGGATCCTTCTTCAGGTCGAACAGCGACCAGCGTCCGGGCGGCGTGACGCCCCAGTGGAACTGCGCGTCGGCTTTGGTGTAAGTCGCCGCGGTGGCGCCCGCTTCGACGGAACGCAGGGTGGTGCACTGGCTCGAGTAGGTTTTGCAGGCAGGGTCATCGCACGGACGGCTGCGTACGAGGAGAAGGTCGCCCGTCTGCACGGAGGCCATCGCATATTTATGCGCGGCCGCTAGGCCGCTGGGCCAGCGGCCGACGTGATGGAACAGCAAACGATCTTCGTTCCACTGTATCGGCTGCGTGGATTCGAGGTGCGGTCGGAGCGTGAAGCCTTCGAGTTTCGCACTGAGCTGGGGCGGGATGGTCGCGCCGGCGAGGTCGCAGAGCGTCGGCAGCACGTCGAGATGGGCCGTCAGATTGCCGACCTTGTGCGGCGCCCACTTACCCGCCCACTTCCAGAAGGAAATCGCCCGTGAGCCGCCCTGCCAGATGGTGCATTTGCTGCCTCTCATGCCGGCGTTGAAGACATCCAGACCATGCGTCTGGCCGTTATCGTTCATGAAGACGAGGATCGTGTTGTCCTCCAATTTACGCTCCCTGAGATGCTGCATCAGCCGTCCGAGGTTATGGTCGAGATTAGCGACCATGCCGAGATAGGCGGCTTCTTCTTTGTCCACCTTGCCGCGGAAGGGGGCCTCGAATTCCTCGGGGGCGGCCAGGGGCGCGTGGGGCGAATAGGTGGCGAGATAGCAGAAGAACGGGGTGTCCTTGGACTCATCCATGAACGCCATGGCTTCGTCGAAGAAGATGTCCTCCCGATAACCTTTCCGCGGCGCGCGCTTGCCGTTGCGGACGATGGCCGGATCGAAGTGGACGTTCGGGCCGCCGACGTTGGTGGAGCACCAGTCGAAACCTCGCTTATCCGGCGCATACGCTCCTTCTCCGCCCAGGTGCCATTTACCGACGAAACCCGTGCGATAGCCGGTGGACTTCAGCAGCTGGGGCAGGAGGACGGCGTCCTTGTTCAGGTGCTCCCTGGGCAGGGTGGTATGCGTGACCCCGTTGCGGAACTCATGCATGCCCGTCAGGAGCGCTGCGCGCGTGGGCGAACAGGACGGGCTCACATAAAATTGCTCGAAGCGCACGCTCTGGTCATGCAGCGCATCAAGGTTCGGCGTCTTGAGCAAAGGGTGCCCGTGCCGTCCCAGATCCCCGTAGCCTTGGTCGTCCGTCAGGATGAAGATAATATTGGGCTTCTGCGCCGGTCCTTCGGCACTCTGCAGTGCGGCCGACGACGCGAGCAGTAGGGTGGTGAGGAAAATAAAAGTGAGCTTCATGATAAGGTTATTTGAAAGCGGGCTTCTTGGTTGGTGGGTGCTTGGCGGCTATCCACCGCAGTCAGTCGGAAACTGGCTCAGCGGGCGAGCGTGTAACGGAGAACACCTCAGCCAAAGGGGTCAGGCCGTACCTTGGTGCTCCTGAACCTAAAATCGCTTCAAAGTGGCGAGTTTCGGTTCACTCAATGCGTGGGTACGGCCTGACCCCTTTGGCTGAGGGCTTTTACTTGGCGAGCGTCTTAATCCGGAGTCGTCGGTATTCCATCTGCCCGCGGTCGCCTTCGAGTCCGATCGGACCGTTCTCGGGTAGCTTCAGCGCGGCCTCCAGGACTTCGCCGTTGCAGGTGGCGTGTGCGACGCCGTCCTTCACGACGACGACGAGTTCGTTCCAGTCCTGAGGCTTGTACCGCTTGAGGTCCTTGTAGGGGCCGGCGACGAGGAAGTCGCGGCACTGGAGCTGGGGCTTGCGCAGGTAGACACCGCTGTCGGCGTTGGGGGTGGCGCGGAATTCGAGACGCAGTTCGAAGTCCTCGGGGAACTCGCGGGTGGTCCAGAGCGCCTGGATGCGGCGGCCTTCGGCGGGGGTGGTGATCACGAGGCGTCCGTTGATGGCGCGGTAACGTCCGTCGGCGCTCTCGATCCGGCCGTCGAAAGATTGGTCGCCCTTTACTTCCACGAACAACGGCGCGCCGGGCTTGGGCGCGCCTTTGCGGGGAGGCGTGGCGCGGTAGCCCCAGCCGGTCAGATCCTTGCCGTTGAAGAGGCTCACGAAGCCTTCCTCAGGCTTGAAGTCGTCGGCCTGGTTGTCGAGATGACCGAGCGTCGCGAAGAGCGGGCGCAGGGCCGACGCCCACTTGGCATAACCGGCGGCGTTGAGGTGGAGCAGGTCGGGGAAGAGGGCGGGCAGGGCGTCGCCTTCGCCGTCCGCGAAGAGGGCGTAGGTGTCGAGCACCGTGAACTGGGCGTCGCCCTTCACCGCGGCGGCGAAGAGTTCGTTGACGGCGAGGATGGTCTCCTTCGGGCGCTTCTTCGTGGCCGAGCTAGGGAAGATGCGGCAGACGATGACGGGCATCTTCGGGTCATGCGCCTTCAGGGCCGCGATGATCTTCTGGAAGTTGCGGCCGATGGCGTCGACCGGCACCTCGACCTCGATGTCATTCGTCCCCATCAGGAGCACGACGGCCTTCGGGTTGAGCGCGAGTACGTCTTCCTTGAGCCGGAGCAGCATGCCGCGGGTGGTGTCGCCGCCGATGCCACGGTTGGCGAGCTTCATGCCGGGGAAGGCCTGCTTGAAGTCCGTGCCCCAGCCCTGGGTGATCGAGTCGCCGAAGAACACCGTCGCGCCTTGGTCCTTGGCGGCGTCGCCCGCCCACTGCGGACGGATGGTGTTCCAGCGCTTCACGTAGCCGTCATAGCGTCGCAGCGCGCCTTCCCCGGGGAGGCCGGCTTCGGCTTCGGGCGCCGGGAGGGCATAGTGGCTCGGGTCGGCGGCCCAGGCGGAGAGGGTGAGGGCGAAGAAGGAGAGCAGGCGCATGGGAAGGGGGTTATTTGGTCTTCTTGCCCGCCTTGGTTTTCGGCGTGGCAGGTTTGGGGAAGCGGACGACCGCGACGTCGTTCTTCTGGGGTTCGCCCGGCGTGCTGCGTCCGTCGGCGATGAGTTTCTCGAGCAGGGCTTTCATCTCGGCCACTTTCTCCGGCATCGCGGCCGCGAGGTTCTTCGTCTCGCCGACGTCGTTCGCGAGGTCGTAGAGCTGCACGGGCTGCGATGGGTCGCCGCCTTTGCCCCAGCCGCCGGAACCGGGAGCCGGGATGTATTTCCAAGACCCATGCCGCAGGGCGGGGACGCCGCCGATCGAGGCGCTGACGCCGTTCAGCCGGACGGGCCGGTCGGCCCCCTCCAGCAGCGGGAGCAGGCTGATGCTGTCCTCGCCGGCGTCGGCCGGCAGGCGGGCGCCGAGGATCGCGGCAAACGTAGCCATCAGGTCGGACTGCTGCACGAACTGGTCGCAGACGCTGCCGGCCTTCACCTTGCCAGGCCAGCGCACGATGAAAGGCACGCGATGTCCGCCTTCCCAGGCGTCGGCCTTGGCGCCGCGCAGCGGGCCGCTCGGGTAATGACCCATCTTCTCCAGATCCGGGATGCCGACGTAGGGCGCGCAGCCGTTGTCAGCGGTGAGCAGGACGAGCGTATTGTCGGCGGCGCCGCTCGCCGCCAAGGCGGCCAGGACGCGTCCTACGAGGGCATCCGTTTCCATGACGAAATCGGCATAGAGGTTCAGCCCGCTTCTGCCTTTCCACTCCTCGTTGACCGAAAGCGGCGTGTGCGGCGAGGTCAGCGGGAGATAAAGCAGGAAGGGTTCCGGCTTCTTCGCGGATTCGGTGATGAACGCGGCGGCGCGGTCGCCGAGCGCAGGAAGGATCGGCTCAAGCGTCCAGCCGGCCAACGCGGGCCCTTGGATGCTGGCCTGGTTGTTGCCGACGAGGCGCGCGGCCAGGAACTCGGAGGGGATGCCGACGGTGCGGTCGTTCTCGATGAAGCAGAACGGCGGGTGGTTGGGTACGTCGGTCCCGAAGTACGTATCGAAGCCGCGGGTGACCGGGCCTCCGCCGATGGGGCGGGCGAAGACTTCCTGCCAGACGGCGCGGTGCGCGCCGGTCGCGGTCGCCGCGCCTTTGGGCTTCTCTTTGAAGGAGTCCGCCCGCTCCGGAGGGATCGGCCAATCCCAGCCGAGATGCCATTTGCCGATGGCGGCGGTGCGGTAGCCGTGTTGCTTAGCCAGCGTGCCGATGGTCATGCGGTCCGGCGCGATGAGCGGGGCACCCCACAGGGGGACGATGCCGGTCTGCAGGCGGGTGCGCCAGTGGTAGCGGCCCGTCAGCAGGGTGTAGCGCGACGGCGAGCACACGCCGGAGGACGAATGTCCGTCGGTGAACCGCATGCCCTCGGCGGCGAGCCTGTCGAGGTGCGGGGTCGGTATCCGGCCGCGCGTCGGGTTGTAGGCCTGGACGTCGCCATAGCCTAGGTCGTCGGCCAGGATGATGAGGAGGTTGGGCTTCTTCGCGTCGGCCGCGAGGACGGCGAGCGGCAGGAGCAGGAGGAGCAGGGCGCGGCTCATTTGATTTCCTGATAGTCGGAGGTGAGGGTGAGCGCGCCGGCGTAGGCGTTGACATACCAGGCCGTCGTGCCCGGAGGCAGCGGCGCGGAGGCCGTGGTGCCGCCGCCTCCGCTGGCGGCCGCGGCCGGGGTCTCGACCCACTTGCGCGCGCCCGTGAAGCCTCGGTCGGTCGTCGAGACGAGCACGGCCTTGGTGATCGGCTTCGCGGAGTGGAAGACCGCGATCGCGTATCCGTCCTTCGTCGTGGCCGAGGGGGAGTTGCCCCAAGGCTTGCCGGTCTCAACGACGCTTTTCGCGAAGGCGTAGCTGTCGGGCGGGTTCCAGCCGGCGGGGTGGCTGTGGCCCATCTTCGTGATGAGCGAGACCATGCGAGGGCCAGGGGTCTTGCGGTAGTGTTCGGCCTGGCAACCCAGCGGGAAGTGGGCGTCCTGCGGCCAGGAGAGCCAGAGCACCGGCATCTTCACCCGCTCGGCGTAGTTCATGCCGTCCCAGGTCTTGATGTAGCCTTCGTTGTCGTGCAGCGCCCGGCCCCAATGGTTCTCGGCGTCGAAGAGATGTCCGCAACCGTAGGTCGGGATGCCGAAGGCGAAGCGCTCGTCGAGGCCGATGACCGTGCTCGTGATGACGCCGCCCCAGGAGATGCCCATCACGCCGATCTTCGAGGCGTCGACCTCCGGGAGCGAGCGCAGCAGCGAGTGCGCCAGCATGGTTTCGGCCAAGGCGTGATACATCCACTGTTCCTTCAGCGGGAGCTTCGTGTCGGCGAACGTGCCGTCGCGCGCCGGACCGGAGAACGCATGACGGGCCCAGGTGGGACGGCCTTTCGCCTTGTTCTCGTTCACGTCGGTCTGGCCTTCGACCGCTATGCTGATGGCCGCGAAGCCTTGGTCGTTCCATTTCTGGACCCACTCCTTGAAGGCCGTGCCGCCGCCCCCATGGACGACCACGATGCCCGGGACCTTGCCGGTGCGGCGGGCGGGCAGGCCGATCCACGCGAAGACGCGCGTCGGCTTACCTTGCCAGGGCAGGGCGTCATAGAAGATGGCGCGGACCGTCCCCTCGGGCTTGAAGCCCTCGGCTTCGTGGACCTTGGGGGCCTGGGCGCAGACGTCGACGAGCCCGAGCACGACCTTACGGTCCGCGGCCGGATCGGCGGCCAGGGTGAGGGCGAGGAAGGCGAGGAGCAGGTTTCGCATGGAGTCAGCGGGCGACGCGGACCTGGCGGAATCCGGCCGAAGCCCCGAAGACCAGCAGGTCGACGGACGTCTTGGCTTGGCCGATGCTGGGATGCCGCCCTTTGAAGGTCTGGTCGTTGACCTGGACGGTGACCTCGTCGCCCTTGAACGTCAGCCGGACGGGATACCACTGGCCGGCGGCCAGCTTCAGGTTCCTCTTGGCGAGGTCTTCGGTCGCGGTGGCCGGTTCGCCCTTGGAGGGGTTCTTCGTGAGGATCGCGGCCGCTCGGGAGACGACGAGGCGGAAGCCGGCGTCGCCCGCGCCGAAACGCAGCGAGACGCGGTTCGCGCCCTGCAGGTTGACTTCACAGTCGAAGACGCCGTCGCCCAGCGCCACGGACGAACGTAGGGACGCCGGCTTCTCCTGACCGCCCTTGGGCTGCGCGAAGAGTCCGCCCTCGCGGGCGGTCCACTCTCCCGCCGAGGCCAGCGGAGAGAGGGCTTCGGCCTTGCCGGTCAGGTCAGGCAGGGTGGCGACGCCGGGGCGGAGGGGCTTCACGTCGGCGGCGGGCAGCTCGCGGCTGAAGCCGCCGTCGCGATACCGACGCAGGAGGTCCTTGAGTTCGGCCACGACATCCGGGTGCTCGGCGGAGACGTCCTTGGTCTCGGCCGGGTCGGCGACGAGGTCGTAGAGCTGCGAGCGATGCTGCGTCCTGCGGGCTTTGCGCGCGCCGTCCGCGATTTCGTCCACCGGAACCCCTTCGATCCATTTCCATCGCCCCTTGCGGAGCGCGAAGACGCCGTCGGCGCTATGGACGATCATGTCCTCGCGCCCTTTGGCTTCAGCGGCGCCGGGGATGAGCGCGGGGAGGAAACTGCGGCTGTCTTCGGCTCCGGCCTCCTTGGCGGGCAGCGGCGCGCCCACGATCTCCGCCGTGGTCGCCAGGATGTCGACGACGCTGACCATCTGAGGAGCCGTGGAGCCGGCCGGCACCTTGCCGGGCCAACGGGCGATGAAGGGGACCTTGAAGCCGCCCTCCCAGACGTCGTGCTTGCCGCCGCGGACGGCGCCGTTGACCTTGAGGCCGGCCTTGAAGGCGGCCGTCTGCAGCAGGCGTTCGTTCTCGGGCTTGAAGACGCCGCCGTTGTCGGAAGTGAAGAGGACCAGGGTGTCCTTGGTCGCCCCCATCCTGTCGAGGGTCGCCAGGATGCGTCCGACGCTCGCGTCGAGTTCGTGGATCCAGTCGCCATAGGCGCCGGCGGCGCTGCTTCCGGCCAGCTCCTTGTCGGGAGTCACGGGGTTGTGCACCGCGACCGGCGTGAAGTAGAGGAAGAAAGGCCGGTCCTTGGGCTGCGCTTCCAGCCAGGCGGTGGCTTTGTCGGTGATGACCTTCATCACGCGGACGTTCTTCCGGCGGGGGGCGTCGAGGTCGAGGATCCTGGACTTCCCGTTCTCGGTGTCCTCCGGACCGTAGGCCGCCTGATAGTCGTCGCTGTCGGCGGCGGGCCCGGCGAGCTTCATCCCCGCGGGGATCTTGCCGCCGCGGAGGCCGTAGACGAAGCGGTTTTCGACGTAGACGCCGGTGAGGTCGCCGTGGTTCGCGGGCACTCCGAAATGATAGTCGAAACCGATCTCAAAAGGGCCCGGAGAGAGTTCGGCGGTGTAGTCGGTGCGCCACTTCGGGTCTTCGCTCTCCTTGCCGTAGCCGAGGTGCCACTTGCCGACGGCGGCCGTGGCGTAACCCTTGGCCTTGAGGAGGGAGGCCAGGTTGACGCGACCCGGTTCGATATGGAGGGGCGAGAAGGTGCCGAGCACCTCGTGGGTCAGCGTGGTCCGCCAGCAGTAACGTCCGGTGAGCAGGGAATAGCGGGTCGGCGAGCAGACGGAGGAAGTCGTGTTGCCGTCGGTGAAGCGTCGCCCCTCGGCGGCCAGCCGGTCGATCGCCGGCGTCCGGATGAGCTTAGGGTCGGCGCCGTAGCAGCCGGCGCTGCCGTAGCCGTGGTCGTCGGCGAGGATGACCACGATGTTGGGGCGTTCGGCGGCGACGGCCGTCAGCGCGAAGAGCAGGCAGAGCAGGGGGCGCATGTCACTTGGAGGAAAGTTCGCGGAGGATGGCGTCGACGGCGGCCTGCGCGATCAGGTCGTAGGCCGGAGAGGTCCAGTGGAACATGTCGCCGCGGGCGAGTTCGCGCTTCTCGACCAGCAGTCCGTAGAAGTCGACGACCGGCACGCCCATCTCCGCCATGACCTTGGCGGCCAGGCGGTTCTGTTCGACGATGTTCGGGTTGATCTCCTGATTGATCTCGGAGGGGGCGCCCTTGACGGTCACGGGCGTGCTGCTCGCCCAGAGGAGCTTGGCCTTGGGCAGCTTGGTCTTCAGCACCTCGACGTAGCCTTTCATCAGGGGCTCGAAAGTACCCGGCTTGATGCGGCCAGGCTGCCAGCCGTGCAGGCCCATGTTGAAGACGACGACGTCGTAGGGACCATTGTCCAGGACTTCGCCGAGCAGCTTGTTGACGTGCGCGGATTGGTTGTAGGGATTCACCCACAGGTCGACGTTGGCCTTGCCGGCGAGCAGGCGGGTGGCCTTGGCCTGGTAGCCGTTGAGGATCGAGTCGCCGATGAGCAGCACCCGCGGGAGCCTGGCGTCCTTGATGACGGCCTTCTCGATGCGCCAGCCTTTGCCGTCGGACTGGACGCGTTTGTCGGTCTCGACCGGCGCGGGGCGGTCGGCGGCGACGGCCGTGAAGGCGAGGAGGGTCAGGAGGACGGAACGCATGGGTTTATTTTCCTTCGGCGGCCCATTTCTTCATCTGGGCGATGTTGCGTTCGACCTCGGGATTGCCTTTGCCAAGGTAGGGTTTCATGTCGCTGTCGTACATGGCCATGCTCTCGGGGCCGGGGTCGCGGGTGGCGGACAGCTTGGCGTCCAGCCGGCGGCGGTGGTCCTCCAGCACGGAGGCGAAGGCCGGATCGCCGGCGAGGTCGCGGATCTGATGCGGGTCGGTGGCGAGTTCGTAGAGCTCCTCCTTGGCCCTCGTGGGGCTGAAGAGGATTTTCTCGGCGAGCGGGTCGAGGCTGCCGGAGGCGTGGAGCTCGCGGAGTTTCTGGACGATCGGTTTGCCGTCCTTGTAGGCGCAGGGCTGGAGGTGGGGGCGTTCGGGATGGTAGTTGCGGACGTAGATGAACTTGTCCGTGCGCAGGCTGCGGATCTTCTCCGTGGTCTCGTCGCAGCGGTCGCGGGCGGAGAACGCCTCCTCGCGCTTCGCGTAGCCGGGCGCGAGCACGTCCTTGCCTTGCATCCAGGAGGGCACGGTGATGCCCGCGGCGGCCAGGGAGACCGCGGCGAGGTCGATGTGCTCGACGAGGTCGGCCCGTACTTGTCCGGCCGGCAGTCCCGGGCCGCGCATGACGAGCGGGATGTGGGCCCCTTCCTGGTAAAGGAACTGCTTGCCCCGCGCGTGGCTGATGCCGTGGTCGGTCATGAAGATGATCAGCGTGTCGGCGAGCAGGCCCTCCTTCTCGAGACGTCCGAGCACCCGGCCGACATGGAGGTCGGTCAGGCGGACGGAGTCGAGATAGTCCGCCCAGTCCTGCAGGAGGACCGGGTCGCGCGGGTAATAAGGGGGCAGGGTCACCTTGGCCGGGTCGGTGCCGGCGCCGAGTTCACGCTTCGCCCTTTCGCGGAACTGGACGCGGGCGGCCTCGGCCCCTTCGCGCAGCTTGCCGCCGTGGAGCTGGACCTGCATGAAGAAAGGCTGGCCGGGCTTGCGGTCGGCCCAGTCATGGGAGTCGTAGATCCGGCGGTCCCACTCGAAGTTATAGTCGGTCTTGCCCAGCCGTGAGCCGGCGGCGTTCTTGCCCTTCTTGCCTTTGCCCGCGCCGAAGGGCAGCCCGCGGTAATCGAGGTCCGGCAGGCCGCTGCCGATGCAGGTGTGATAGCCTGCCTGCTGGAAGAGCTTCGGCGTGGGGGTGACTTCGGCGGGCAGTTCGATCTTCAGTTCGCCGCGGCCGCTGCGATGGTGATGGGCGCCGATGGTCGTCTGGTACATCCCGGTGACCAAGGCCGAACGGCAGGGCGAGCAGACCGGCGCGGTGACGTAGGCCCGGGAGAAGCGCACGCCTTCCTTCGCCAGGCGGTCGACGTTCGGGGTGGCGATGGTCTTCTCGCCGTAGCAGGAGAAGTTCGCCGACATGTCGTCGACCACGAACCAGAGGATGTTCGGTCGGCCGACGGCGTGCGCCGTCGCGGCCAGGAGCAGGCAAAGGAGGAGTCGCATGGGTCGTGTCAGGTTGGGGGCGAAAAGGGGAGGGGGCAAAAAGAATGGGGTCAGACCCGATGATAGGGTCTGACCCCATCACGGGTCGGGCAGGGGGCTTATTTCTGGGTGAACACGTAGACGCCGTGCTTGTTGGCGATCACGATGTCCGGCTTGCCGTCCTGGTTGACCTTGCCGGTGAAGAACTGGGTGCCGACGCCGCTGTCGGCGTCGATCAGGTGTTTGACGTAGCGGGCGCCGCCTTGGCCGTCGCGCTGGAGTTCGAACCAGCAGAGGACCGGGTCCGCCATCGGCTCGTCGTCCTTGGCGGGGCCGTGGGCCCAGCGACGCTTGCCTGTGACGATGTCGAGGAGGCCGTCGCCGTTGATGTCGGCGAGCTGGATCGCGTGGATCTGGCTGAAGCCCGCGCCGGCCGCGTTGTCTTCCTTGGTCTTGCCGAGGATGACGTGTTCCTTGAACGAGCCGTCGGTGTTCTGTTCGAACCAGGACAACCCGTAGCCGTGGGCCTTGATGCTGGTGATGACGTCGTTGCGGCCGTCCTTGTTGACGTCGTAGACATACATCTGAGCGCCGCCCAGGCCGAAGGCGACGGGGTGGAACTTCCAGTCGGTGTCCTTGGAGGTGTCCGCAGGCTGCTCATACCAGCCGTCCTTCTCGAGGATGTCGACGCGACCGTCGCCGTTGACGTCGCCGGCGCCGTAGCCGTGGGTGTACTTGAAGATCTTCTGGTCGTTGGCCGGCGACTTGGGGGTGATCGGGCGGAAGCGGCCCTTCGCGAACGGGTTCTTCCAGTCGATCTCGACGTAACCGAACTGGCCGCCGGACTTGCCGCCCTTGGCCTTGGCGGGCTTCACGAGGTCGCTGCTGTGGCAGAGGAGCTCCGGCTTTCCGTCGCCATTTATATCGACGAGGTCGGGAGATTCGCCGTCGGCCACGTCGAAGATGTTGTGGCGGGTCCAGTCGCCAGCCTTGCCCTGAGGGTTCTCGAAGACGAAGGCGGGTTCGCCCGGGAGTCCGTAGACGAGGATATCCTGCCACCCGTCGGCGTTGAAGTCGTAGGCGAACTGGATGAAGTAGTCGGAGTAGCCGGTCTCCGCGGTGTAAGGCGTCTTGCTGGGGCCGGTCGGATTGTTGCGCTCAGGCGTGTAGGCGGTCTTCTGCTTGAAGTCCGGTCCGAGCCAGAGGTAGCGGCCGGCGGCGACGTCGGCGTATCCGTCGCGGTTGAAGTCGGCGACGGCACAGCCTTCGGCGACGAAATCCTTGGTGACCGTCTGCTTGTCGAACGCGACGGGAGCGGCGGTGGCGCAGCCACCGAGGAGGGCGGCGACGAGGGAGGCGAGGGTACGCATGGGGGTATCACTAATACACCCGATGGCAGGAGAGGTTGCGAGGAGTTTTCGGCGGACCCCTAATGAAGGCTAATGATTACTCCAGCCGGCCGAACATGATGCGTTCCTTGCGGCTGGGGTCGGAATCTCCCTGGGTCACGCTCAGCCAGATCCGGCCGTTGGTCTCGACGAAGGTGGGGTACTGGAAAGATTTCGTGGTCTCGAAGCGGTATTTGCGCTCCCAGTTCTTGCCGTCCTTGGAGACGTCGACGTTGAACACGCTGCGGCTCACCTTGTCGACTTGGGCGCCATCCTGCCAGCCGAGGTAATAGACGCCGTTGAACCGGTCGAAGGTCGGCTTGGAGGCGGCCCCTTTCTTCACGAAATCCTTCTCGCCACCCGCGGTCCAGGTCTTCCCGTCCCGGCTCTCGCAGAACCAGTAGTTGTGCTCGCCGTTTTCCCGTCGGCAGATGGCCAGCCAGGTGCCGTCGGGCAGGCGATGGACCGACGGTTCGGTCAGGGCGGGTTGGCCCGGGCCGTTGAAGTGACCGACGACCTCGAGCGTGTCCGCCGTCGTGTTCAGCGTGCAGAGCGCCTGCTGGGCGCCGAGGTAGTTGTTGATGGCGAGGTAGGTCCGGCCGTCGAACTCCTTGAAGTTGTCGAACAGGTAGAGCCCGGCGTCCATCGGCTTGCGGAGGAAGCCCTGCTTGGCGGCGTCGGCGTGCAGATATCGGGGTTGGAGGTCGAAGATGCCTTCGCTCGTCCGGATCTTCATCCGATGGATCTCCCGTTCGAACGTCATGGTGCCGAGGTCGAGGTCGCGGTAATAAGTCTGCGACTGGCGCTTGCCGGGCTGCTCGCTGGCGAACCAGCAACGGAGCGTCTTCGGGCCGACCTGGCGGATGCGCGGGACGAAGCACGCGCCGACGGGCAGGGTCTCGTTGGCGAAGGCCTGTTCGGAGCGCGCGATGGTCATCACGTCGAGCAGGCGTTCGTTGCGCAGGTCGACGATCGACAGCGTGGCGTAGACGAAAGGCCACTGCGCGGCCTCGCCGGCCTGACGGTCGTTCGCTTCGGCGACGACATAGGCGCGGTCGCCGACGATGACGAAGTGGGAGTCATGCGCCCCTCTGACTTCGGGGCCGCTGACCTTGAACAGGCCGGCCATGACCTTGTCCCCGGCGGCCTTGGCATCCCATCCGGCGGGCAGCAAGGAGGCCGGCTTGGGGCCGGGCTGCGGGCTGGAACAGCCGGCCAGGAGCGCGGCGAGGCCGAGGAGGAGGCGGAGCTTCATGCCGCTCATTTTGCCGCCGCGGTGACCGGGAGCAACTGGAAGGCGTCGAGGATGACGAACCCGCGGGTGTCCTGGTTGGTCAGGGTGAGCGTGTAATCGGTCCCTTGGCGGAGACGGATGCGACCGATCGGGCGGAAGGCTTCGCCCGCCGGCATCGGGACCGTCTGGTCGACCACGAAGGCCTGCGTGCCGGTGCCGTCGCCGAGCGTCACCGGCAGACGGGTCGTCCGGGTCTCATGGGCGGAGTAGGCCATGCGCAGCTCGAATTCCCCGTCGGCCGGCGCCTTGAAGCGGAAGACCGCGCGCGACCTGCCGTCGGAGCGTTGATCGTCGTGCCGGTAGCCCGAGCCGACGTGCGGCTTGAAGTTCGTGGAGTTTTGCCAGTCGCCGGAAAGTTCGGCCTGCGCGTCATCGAGGATCAGCCCGGGCAGAGACTTGGGGTCGAGCGACATCGGTCCCGCCGGTCGGCGGGCCTTCTCGAGCGGCGGCAGCACCGGCAGGTCGAGCACTTGGTGCTGCGCCAGCAGGCGGGCGCGGAGTCTTCCGTAGTCGAGCGCCTGGACGGTGACGCCCTCCTTGGCGGCGAGGGCGGCGGCGATGCCGGCGCTCTGGCCGATGGCCATCCAGGTCGGTTCGACGCGGACGGACGAATAGGCCACGTGGGTCGCGGAGAGCGCGACGGGGACGAGCAGGTTGACGCATTCCGCGGCGGCCGGGGTGATCGCCCGATAAGGGACGTGATAGGCGTAGCCGTGGGGTCGGCCGGGCATGCGCACCGGGAAGATCGTGCCTTCGTTGATCACGCCTTCGGGCAGCGCGATGCGACGGCAGTCGTGCGAATCGATCGGGAAGGAGGAGACCGCGATGGGGTCGTCCTTCGCGGGGGCCTCGAGGATGTCTTTCTGCGACAGGGTGTAGCGGCCGTCCAGACGGCGGCCTTCGCGGACGTAAAGCTGGGGCGACCAATGGCCGGTCTCGGGGAACTCGTCGCGGCAGAGGCCGAGTTCGGCCATCGTCTCGCGGATCTTGGGCGGCACGGCCGGGTCGGTCGTGAGGAAGCGGTAGAACTCCAGCGTGTATTCCTTGTGCTTGTCCCAGAGCTTGGCGCGGCCGGCGGGGTCCGACGCGCACCAGCCGTTGGCCTCGCCGACGAGTCCCATCGAGAACATCTTGCCGATGCCGTTGTTGGCGTCGAACTTGTTGCCCGGCAGCGGATAGAGGTCCCAGGGCAGGGGTGCGTTCGGATATTTCAGGAAATAACGTCGGATCAGTTCGAAGCGGGCCGGGTCGTAAGCCCTGGGGGCGG
This sequence comes from Verrucomicrobiota bacterium, assembly GCA_030834165.1. GTDB lineage: Bacteria > Verrucomicrobiota > Verrucomicrobiia > Opitutales > UBA953 > UBA953. The sequence continues at coordinate 71,856 of JAURFU010000002.1, read as the reverse complement.
GGAAGGGCACGCGATTCGCGGGGTCCTTGGTGAGGCAGAGGCGGAAGCTGTAGACCATCACCGTCTGTTCCCCGGCGTCATCGGCGCCTTTGCGCACGGTCGTGATGAAGGGCAGCGGCAGGCCGTGCGCGTCGAAGCCGTCGATCGCCATCAGCGGCTTGGAATACTGGCGGCCGGCGAGGGATTCGCCGAATTCGTCGCGCCCGTCGCGGCCTAGGTGCCAGTAGGCGCCGGCCTTCGCCAGCAGGTCGCCCTCGTAGGTGGCGTCGATGAAGACCTTGGCGGCGTGGAGTCCGGAGGGCGTCCGCAGGCCGATGATCTTCGCTCCTTCTTTTTCGACGGACTCCAGGGGCTGTCGGGTCACCACGGTCACGCCGGCTTCCTTGAGCATCGCGTCCGTCACGCGGGCGGCGACGTGCGGCTCGTAGGTCCAGACCGCGTTGTTTTTGACGGCGACGTCGTAAGGCAGTCTGACGCCGCGGGCGGCGTAGTCGGCGGCCACCCGTTGATGCCATTCTTCGAAGAGGCCGAGCAGCGTCGAGCGGACCGTCTGGTTCGAATCGCTGAAGCTGAGTCCGCCGGTGTTCACCCCGCCGACATGGGCGGTCGGTTCGATGAGGGCGACTTTGGCGCCCTCGCGGGCGGCGGCGATGGCCGCGCAGAAGCCTCCCGGCGTGGCCCCGTAGACGATCACGTCGGCCTCGAAGGCCCGGGCGGAGGGAAAGGATAGGAAAAGCCCGAGGGCGAAGAGGAAGCGCATGGGCGGGGAAGAGGGCAACTTAGCCCTCGGCCCCGCTTTGCCAACTCATTCTGCCCGCCAAGGCCGGCTTACTTGGTCGGCAGCGGGGGGATTTTGGCGCTGTAATGCACCGCGCGGTGGCGGGCGTCGTCGTAGGCGAAGTGCAGCCACTGTCTGTCCGCGCTGACGAAACCATCCGGGTAATTGATCGACCCCTTCATCAGTTTGCCCGGGTATTTCGGGTCGGGCCCGGCTTCCGCGACGAGGACGCGCTGGTAGGGCCAGGTCTTGCCGTCGTCGAAACTGATCCAGAGCGACAGAGGGGCCCGGCGCTTGGAGTTGTTGTTGTGCAGCAGGGCGACGGACTTGCCGCCGAGCGGGAACAGCGTGGCCTTGCTGCCGGGGTTGGGTATCTCCGTGACCGAGGCGAATTCCGGCCAGGTGCGGCCGCCGTCCTTGGAGACGGCCTGATAGAGGACGCCACCGAGTCCGTCCGCACGGATGAACATGAGGATCGAGCCGTCGGCGCGCTCATGGATCGTCGGTTCGGCCCAGCCGAAATACCGGTCGTTGGGCGTCAGGCGCACGTTGCCGTGCTCGGTCCAGGTCTTGCCGCCGTCGGCGCTCATCAGGACGCCGTTGCGAGGGTTGGTGAAGGCGCGGTCGAGCGGGGCCTTGTCCCTTTCGGCTTCGGGGCCGACGTAGTGCTGGAAGGGCAGCAGGATGCGTCCGTCTCGCGTGGTGATCGACGGACGGATGAAGGTGCGCTCCTTGAGGCGTCCGGGGAGTTCCTGCGGCTTGCTCCAGGTCTTGAACGAGTCGTCGCTGGTCAGATACCACGAGCGCCAGTCGTTGGCCCAGTGCTTCGAATGCGTGGAGAAGAAGAGCGTCGCGCGTCCGTCGCGCACGAGGACTTCGGTCGGGCCTTGCCCGATGGTCTTGCCTTCGCGGGGGAAGCCGACGTCGAACGACGCGAGCGGCGTCCAGGTCCTGCCTTCGTCGGTGCTGCGCGTGATGGCGGTGTAGTTGAGCGGAGAGGGTTCGGTGTCGCCTCCGGCGAGCATGAAGTAGACCCACGAACCGTCGGGCATCAGGCGCAGGGTCGTGTCGCAGACCATGCGGTTCGGTGAGTAGCCCTCGTAGGGGATGCTCGTGCGGTCCTGCTTGGCGTCCTCGCGGCCTTGGGCCGTCCATTTGTCCGAGGGGCGGATGCCGCGACCGCCGAGTTCGGGGTGCGGGGTCTTGAGGGCCTTGTTCACGAGCGAGCGCGTGACCTTGGTCTGCTTGGCGACGTCTTCCTCGGTGAACTTCACCAGCAGGATCTCGGCGTCGGTGTGGCGGTTCCAGTCGTAAAGGATATGGATCGTGCCGTCCGGAGCCTGGAAGCCGTCGGGGTAGGAGACCGAGGCGCGGTCGTCGAGCAGGAGACCGGGGCCCCAGGTCTTGCCGTCGTCCTTCGAGAGGAAGGCGCACAGGCTCGAGCGACGCGGGAGGGCGACGTCGATTGGCCCGTTTTTCACCAGCAGCAGGTTGCCGGAATGGAGACGCCGAATGAAGAAGCGCGCCTTCGGATTCTTGATCGGCGAATCCGTGGGCGTGGTCCAGGTGCGGCCGCCGTCCGTCGAGGTGGATTCGCTGATGCCGTTGCCGGCGCGGGCGAGCATCCAGAGGGAGCCGTCTTTGCGTTCGACGATCATATGCTCGTCGAAGTCGGTCTTCGGGAAAGCTACGCCGCCGCGGCGGATCCAGGTCTTGCCTTGGTCGGAGGAAGCGTAGACGTTGGCCATGCGGAGGGCGTCGAGGTCGCGGTGGTGTTCGCGGAAGGTCTCCACGCCCGGGAAGTCCTTGTTCCACGGCCCGATGCGGTCGCGCGTCCAGAGCGAGACCGGCAGGAGCCAGTCGCCGTTGGCGAGCACCGTCGGTTTGTTGAGCGTGCAGCCGTCGGCGATGCGCACGGGGGCGGACCAGGTGGGGTTCGCGTCGTCGGGGTTGTCGCAGCGGGTTGCCCAGTCGCCGGCGCGTCCGTCGAAGTAGCCTAAGCTCTGGTCGAAGAAGCACCAGAGGCGCCCTTGGGGGTCGGTCCAGAGGTTGCCGACGAGCGTACGTCGGTTGGGTTTACCCGGAAGGTCGGTCGGATCGATGACCAGCCGGGGCTTCGACCAGCTTTTGCCTCCGTTGTCCGACGAGGCCAGCATCAGGAAGCCGTTGGCGCTGTCGCCGTTCCCGATCCAGGCGGCCCAGAGCCGTCCTTTCGGCGTCCGGTCGAGGCCGATGATCATGTTGCCGGGACGGTTGGCGTCGGCGTATTCCGGGCCGGGCTGGGTGTTCAGGGCCGGCGCTTCCAGCGACAGGTCGAGGGTGGCTTGGTCCAAGGCGAAGGCGCGAAGGGTGCAGGCCAGCAGGAGTAGGGAGGAGCGGAGCATGGGTTGAGGTGGGGCGAAAGTTCAGCGTCCGGTCAGCTTGGCGCACGCCTGGCGGATGACCCAGTCGCTGGACTCGAGGGCCTGGCGGGTGGAGGCCTCGTCGGCACCGGTGAGTTCCTGTACGATACGGATGGCGCGTCCGCGCAGTTTCGAGTTCGAAGGCTTCAGGTCGATCATCAGGTTGCTCATGACCTTGCCGGAGCGGGCGAGCGCGAGCGTGGTGATCAGGTTGAGGACGAGCTTCGTCGCGGTGCCGGCCTTGAGGCGCGTGGAACCCGTGAGCACTTCCGGTCCGGTGTCGGGCAGGATGGCGCGGTCGAGCAGCGGGTGGTCGCGGTAGCCGGGGTTGCAGGAGACCAGCACCGTCTTGGCGCCGCGTCGGCGGGCCTCCGCGAGGCAGCCCCAGATGAAGGGCGCATGGCCGCTGGCGGAAAGTCCGATGACGACGTCGTTCGCCCGGATCGAACGGGCTTCGATGGCGCGTCGGCCGGCGTCGGCGTCATCTTCGGCGCCTTCGACCGCGCTCCAGAGCGCCTGGTTGCCGCCGGCCATGATGCCTTGCACGAGGCGAGGAGGCGTCCGGAAGGTCGGCGGGCACTCGCTGGCGTCGAGGACGCCGAGACGGCCGCTGGTGCCGGCGCCACAGTAGAAGAGACGTCCGCCGGCGGCGAAGGCCCGCACGACTTCGTTGACGGTCCATTCGATATGCGCGCTTTCCGCGAGGATCTTGCCGGGCAGGGAAGCGTCCTCGTCGAGCATCAGGCGGATCGCCTGCGGCAGGGGCATCTCGGCGAAACCGACGGACTTCAGGTTGCGGCCTTCGGTCGGCGCGGAAGCGACGGGGCGCCAGGAGGCGAGGGCGCCGGCGGGAGCCGTAACGGTCTGCAGCTTTGAGGCAATGGGACCTTCGAGGCGTCGGGCGAGACGGATGGCTCCCCAGGTGCCGGAGCGGGAGAGGCGGATGACTTCGCTGCCGGGCCGGGAGGCGAGGATCTTCGCCGTCACGTCGTCGGCGAACCAAGGGTTCTTGAGGATCGTCGAGCCGTTGAGCAGGAACTGCACCTTGTCGCCGGGAGCCGCGACGCGGGCGGCGCAGTGGACGGCGTCCTTGCTGAGACGGTCGGAGGCGCGTCGCAGGATCGCGACGGCGATCTCATCCTGACGCGAAGCCGCGGCGGCGAAGACCACCTGGGCGAGCGAGGCGATCTCGGTCTTGGTGGCCGACATCGACCATTCGATGAGCGCCTCCGGGTCGTTCATCTGGAGGAACGCCAGCATGTCGGCGCCCAGGGCGGGCCAGCCGGCTTCGATGTCGGAGATCGTGACCGTCGACCGGAGGGCGTGCACGGCGATGTCGCACGCGCTGCCGCGGTCGCCGATGATGTGGCCGCGTCCGCCGACCTTGACCGTCGCGCCGGAGCGATGACGTCCTAAGGAGCACGAGCCCGTGCCGCTGAGCAGCAGCACCTGCGCGGCGCAGTCGGCCGCCCATGTCTCTGTTTCGATGGCGAGGAGCAGGTCGTCGCCGACGAAGGCGGGAGTGTCGGGCCAGGTCCGGGCGACCGCACGGCTGAGGCGATCGCGATCCGCGGCGGTGCGGACGCCGGCCAGGCCGACGCCGATGCGATCAGGTCTGGCGGGGAGCTGGTCGCGGATCGAGTCGAGCAGGGCGTTCAGCTGGTCGTCCTCCAGAAGGCGGAGGTTGCCCGGGCCGGCGGTGACCGAAGCGAGCACCTGATCCGCGGCGCCGGCCAGGGTCGCCGTGGTGCGGGTGCCTCCGCCTTCGATGCCCAGCACGACCATGGGTTCAACGCACCTTGTAGATCTTCACGTCGTCGATCCAGACGGTCGAGTTCGCGAGGAAACTGAACCAGCGCTTGGGGTCGTGGGCGTAGCCCTCCGAGCGGTGGCTGGCGATGAGCTTGCCATCGAGGCTGAAGCGCATCTCGTCGCCTTCGGTGACCAACGTGAACACATGCCATTCCTGGTCGGCTTTCCAAGGAGTGGTCTGTGATTTCTTCTTGAGCAGGGCTTCGAGCTGCGGGTCGGGCTTCTTCTTGGCAGCGGCGTCGTCCGCCCGCTTTTTCTTGATGGCCAGATTCATCGAGCCCGTCTTGCGGTCGGAGAGGTTCACGTCGGTCTGCGACAGGGTGGCGTAGCAGAGGTGTCCGGCGTGGACGTCCTTGAGCGAGCGGTCGACGAAACCTGCCACGAGGTTCTCCGCCTTGTTCAGTCCGGGGAACTTGAAGCGCACGATCACGCCGCCGTCGGCGAACCCGGCGTCGTGGTGGATGTGGGCGGCATGGCCGGCTTCCTTCGTCGCGCTGGCGATCTTCATGATGCCGGCGTCGAGGTCGGCCTGCTTGAGCTTAGGGACGCGGTCGGCCGTGGCGCTTTCCCAGCCGTTGCCGATGTCCTTGAGCCCCGTGCCGGTCTCTTCGCGCTCGAAGGCGTCGTGGAAGATCAGGGTGCCCTTGGTCTGCAGCCAAGTGGCGTCGTCCGCGGCCGCGAGGGGGAGGGCGAGGAGGCAGAGAAGCAGGGTTGGCCAGTTGGCCGGTTGGCCGGTTGGCCAGAGGGAGCGACTAAGGGTCTGCATGGAGAAGGGCGTGGGGGTGAGGGAGGGAAGATACAGTGCAAAGGTGCAAAAGTGCAAAGGTGGAAAGATAGGGGTGGGGGTAGGGGCAGGGGGGAGGAAAGCATTTCCGCGTCTCGGAGGTAGGGCTGACCGTCTCGGTCAGCCACGGTTGAGCGAGGTCGCTCAACCCTACCCAAGGCAAGCGTTTCCCCGATACTCCATCCTCAATACTCGAAACTCACACGCCACCTTTGCACCTTTGCACAGGCCGCAGGCCTATTTGCACTTTTGCACCTTAGGACAGCACGTGGTGCCGTCCCTACCCCTGTTATGCTACCAACGCTTTGACGACCTTGGTCGGGAGCACGCCGGTGAGCTTCTGGTCCAGACCTTGATACTTGTACGTGAAGCGTTCGTGGTCGTAGCCGAGGAGGTGGAGCACCGTCGCGTGGAAGTCGTTGATCGGGAGAGGATCCTTGACGATGTTGTAGCTGAACTCGTCGGTCTCGCCGTAGATCTGGCCACCCTTGGCGCCGCCGCCGGCCATCCACATCGAGAAGCAGCGCGGATGGTGGTCGCGGCCGTAGTTCTCCTTGGAGAGCCCGCCCTGGCTGTAGATCGTGCGGCCGAATTCTCCGCCCCAGACGATGAGGGTGTCCTCGAACATACCGCGCTGCTTGAGGTCCTCGATGAGGGCGTGGCAGGGCTGGTCGATGTCCTTGCACTGGCTGGGCATGCGACCATTGACGTTGGAGTGGTGGTCCCAGTTGTTATGGTAGATCTGGACGAAGCGGACACCGCGTTCGACGAGGCGTCGAGCCATCAGCACGCTGTTGGCGAAGCTGCCGCGCTTGCGGGCTTCCTCGCCGTAGAGCTTGAAGACGTGTTCGGGCTCCTTGGTGAGGTCGGTGAGGTCGGGCACGCTGGCCTGCATGCGGAAGGCCATCTCATACTGCTTGATGCGCGTGTGCGTCTCGGGATCGCCCACGGCCTCGTAGTTGAGGCGGTTGAGCTGGTTGATGCCGTCGATGGTCTGCTTGCGCAGGTCGTCGGGCACGCCGGGAGGGTTGTTGATGAAGAGGATCGGATCGCCCTTGCTGCGGAAGGACACGCCCGCGTGCTCGCCCGGCAGGTAGCCGCTGGACCAGAGGCGGCTGGAGATGGCCTGTTCCTGCTCGCGGTTGCTCGGGGTCGCGATGAGGACCACGAAGTTCGGCAGGTTGTCGTTCTCGGAGCCGAGGCCGTAGGAGGCCCAGGAGCCGAGGCAGGGGCGGCCGGTGATCTGGTTGCCGGTCTGCATGGCGCAGATGGCGGGCTCGTGGTTGATCGCCTCGGTGTTGAGCGAGCGCATCCAGCAGATCTCGTCGGCGTGCTTGCCGAGGTTCGGGAGCAGGTCGGAATTGAGCCACATGCCGCACTGGCCGAACTGCGAGAAGTTATACTTCGACGGCGCGATGGGGAAGCGGGCCTGGCCGCTGGTCATCGTGGTGAGGCGCTGGCCGTTGCGGATGCTCGCGGGCAGGTCCTTGTCGTACATCTCCTTCATCTTCGGTTTGTAGTCGAAGAGGTCCATCTGGGCGGGGCCGCCGACCATGTGGAGGTAGATGACGCGCTTGGCCTTGGGCAGGTGCTGCGGCTTGATCGCGCCCGGGGCGGCGTGCGCGAGGGAGGGGCCGAGCAGGCTGCTCAGCGCGGCCGCGCCGAGGACGTTGGCGCCCGTGCCGAGGAAGCGGCGGCGGGTCTGGAGGGCGTTCCACTCGTGGAGGATGGACATGGGATTATTTGTTAAGGGTTTCGTCGAGGTTGAGGAGCTGGCTGCAGACCATCGTCCAGGCGGCCAGTTCGGTCTTAGGGACCTGGTCGTCGGACTTCGCGTCGCCGACTCCGAGGAGGGCGGCGGCGTCGGCGGGCTGGGCGACGTAGTGCTTGCGCATCTTCGCCAGGCTGTCGGCGAGGACCGCGGTCTCGGCTGGCTTGAGCGGGCGGCAGAGCACGCGCTCGGCGGCGGCGTGCAGGCGGGCGCGGTCGTCGCCTGCGCCCTTCAGGGTGCGCTGGGCGAGGATGCGGGAGGCTTCGACATACTGCGGGTCGTTGAGCATCACGAGCGCCTGGAGCGGCGTGTTGGTCCGGTCGCGGCGCACGCAGGCGACCTCGCGCGAGGGGGCGTTGAAGAGGTCGAGGCTCGCGGGCGGAGCCATCCGGCGCCAGTAGTTGTAGAGCGAGCGGCGATACAGGTTCTCGCCGGTGTCCGGTCGGTAGACCTGGATGCCGACGCCGACGACTTCCCAGATGTTCTCGGGCTGGTAGGGCTTGGTGCCCGGGCCGCCCATGCGGGGCGAGAGCGTGCCGCTGGCGGCGAGCGCCTGGTCGCGGAGCATCTCGGCGTCCATGCGGAAGCGCGGTCCGCGGCTGAGCAGGGCGTTGTCGCGGTCCTTGTCGATCTTCTCCTTGGTGATGAGCGCGGCCTGACGGTAGGTCGCGCTGAGGAGGAGCTGCTTGTAGAAGCGCTTCACATCCCAGCCGTGTTCACGGAAGTCGATCGCCAGCCAGTCGAGGAGCTCGGGGTGGGAGGGGAGGCTGCCCATGATGCCGAAGTCTTCGGAGGTCTTGACCAGACCCGTGCCGAAGAGCTCCTGCCACATGCGGTTGACCGTCACGCGGGCCGTGAGCGGATTGGCTTCGCTGACGATCCAGCGGGCCAGACCGAGGCGGTTGCGCGGGGCGCCGGTCGGGAGCTTGCCGAGCGCGGAGGGGATCTCCGCCGGGACGGCGTCGCCCTTCTTGTCATAGGCGCCGCGGATGAGGATGTTGGCCATCGCCGGGCCATCCATCTTCTCTTCCTGGACGTGCGTCAGCGGGCTGCGGGCGCGGATCATGGTCTGCTCGGCGGTGAGCTTCGCGACGAGCGCGTTCGCGACCTTGGAGGGTTCGTGACGGTTCGAGAGGAAGTGGTCGCGGAGGGCGTCCTTCTGCTTCGGCCCGGGCTTGCCGGCGAGCATCGCGCGCAATGGCGCAAGCTTCGACAGCGTGGCCACTTCGTTCGGCGCGAGGGCGCGGGCATAGAGGAAGGCTTCCTGGATGTCGCCCTGCAGAGGTTCGCCGCGGCTGCGCTGCCCGAGGCGGGTGGGCGTCGCGGCCTTGGTGTCGGTCTTGAGCTTATCGACCTCGGCGCGGGTCTCCATGGCCACGCCGTCGACGTAGATCTTCACGCCGGAAGCCTTGCCGCTGCCGTCGTAGGTCATGAAGACATGCTGCCACGCTCCGGCGCGCACCGGGTTGCGGGAGGTCGTGACCTTGATGGCGTCGTCCGGCCACTTACTGATCACGTAGACGCCGAAGTTCTTGCCGGACTGGAAGAGGGACCACCCTTGAGAGCCCTTGGCGTCGTCCATGCGGGCGAGGATCGTGCCGGAGCCGTTGGCCTTTTCGACGCGCGTCCAGGCGCCGACGCTGAAGGCCTGCTTGGTGCCGAAGTCGCCGGCGTCGCCGATGACGAGGTGGGAGCCCTTCTTGAAGCTCGGGGCGGGGCCGCCCTTGCCGTCCTTCTTCCAGGCGACCGGCTCGCCGGCCGCTTGGGTCCCGGCGGGGATGCCCTTGCCCTCGTTCAGGGCAAGGCGTGCGATCAGTCCCTTCGCCGGGATGTCCGCATCAAGGTCGGCCGGCTTGGCGGCGGCGATCCACTGGTCGAAGAGCGGCGTACCCGTCTTCCGGGCTTCGGCGAGCTGCCGGTTGGCGGCGGCGATCTCGGCGGGCAGCGCGTTCCAGCGCGGACGATCGGCGGCGGCCGGCAGGTAGATCACCGGCCCGCGGCCGTCCTTCACGTTGCCGTCGAGGCCTCCCTGGGAGGTGTTCCGGAAGAAGGCGGCCATCGAGTAGAAGTCCTTCTGGGTGAACGGATCGAACTTGTGGTCGTGGCACTGGGCGCAGTTGGTGGTCAGCCCGAGGTAGACCCAGCCCATCGTCTGCACGCGGTCGGCGGCGTAGTTGGCGAGGTTCTCCTCGACGATCGTGCCGCCTTCGTTGGTGGTCACGTTGCAGCGCTGCAGCCCGGTGGCGATGCGTTGTTCTTCCGTCGGATCCGGGAGCAGGTCCCCGGCGAGCTGCCAGACGGTGAACTTGTCGAAGGAGAGGTTGTCGTTGAAGGCCTTCACGACCCAGTCGCGGTAGGGCCACATCTCGCGGTAGGCGTCGAAGTGGAGCCCGTGCGAATCGGCGTAGCGCGCGGCGTCGAGCCAGTAGCGGGCGCGGTGCTCCCCGTAGGCCGGCAGGGCCATGAGTTCGTCGATGAGCGCGGAGAGCTGCGTGTCGGAGAGGCGGGCGCCGTCCTTGGGCAGGTGCTTGGCAAGCAGGGCCGGGGAGGGCGGCAGGCCGGTTACGTCGAGGCTGATGCGCCGGATGAGCGCGGCGGCGTCCGCCTCGGGGGCGGGCTTCAGGCCGGCGTCGTCGAGCTTGGCGCGGACGAAGCGGTCGACCGGGTTCTTCGCCCAGGCGTCATCGGAGGTCTTGGGCAGAGGGAACTTCTGCGGGGCGACGAGCGACCAGTGCGGCTGCCAAGGCGCGCCTTGTTCGATCCAGCGTCGCACGAGGGCGATCTGATCGGGCTTCAAGGTCTTATGCGTTTCCGGCGGAGGCATGATCTCATCCTCGTCCTTGGAAAGCAGGCGCTGGTAGAGGGTGCTCTGGTCGGGCTTTCCCTTGATGATGGTCGGGGGCTCTTCCTTGCCGCTCTTGTCGGCGCGAGGCGCGAAGAAGCCGGCTTCGGTGTCGAGACGCAGGCCGGCCTTGCGGGTGCCGGGGTCCGGGCCGTGGCAGTGGAAGCAGTTGTCCGCGAGGAGGGGGCGGATATCGCGGTTGAACTGCACGTCGTTCGCCGCGAAAGCCGCGGAGCAGACGAACGGGAGGAGAGCCAGGAAGGGCTTACGCATGAGAGGGGTGGTCTGAATAAAGACAGTTAAACGGAGAGGGGAAGCCGGATTAGGGCAAACACGACATAAGATAGGACTTCCGGGCGGGTTGTTCCCCCGTCTGGGTGTAAAATGCTACCTGCCCGAGGGACGAGTTAGGTCAGAACTCCCAGCGCCGGGCCGAGCCTTGGGCCGGGGTCAGGACGATGTCATCGAGGTCGACCGCCGCGGAACCGGCGGGCAGATAGAGGCGCAGGATGCCAGCCGTTTGCTTGGCGTTCAGGTCCACGGTGATGGTCTGCCAGGAGGCTTCGCCGGAGGTCCGGTAGGGCACGGACAGCATCTCGGCGCCGCCGGCGGAAGCCAGCAGGGTGACCTTGCCTTCGCCGGCCTGCGGGGCGCGGATCCGGAAGGACAGTTTGGCCGGGCCGACGCCCAGACCGGCGCCGACGCCGATGAAAGAGCCATCGCCCTTGGATTCGACGTGCAGGGCGCCGTCGACGACCGTTGCCTTGCCGGCTCGGTTCTTCCAGCCACCGGGGAGATCGTCCGGTGCGGGAGCCTTCTTCGGCGCGGCGGCCTTGGCGAGGTTCTTGCCGAAGTTGGGGTTCGCTTTCGGGATGACGGCGCCGGTGTCCTTGAGGAAGCCGGTGATGAGCCCGTTGAGTTCCTGCGCGAGTTCGGGCTTCTCTTTGGCGAGGTTGCGGCGTTCCCCTAGGTCGTTCTTCAGATCGTAGAGCTCGAGGTCATCGGAGCCGTCGTCATTGCGCGCGTAGAAGCGGATGAGTTTCCAGTCTCCCTTGCGGACGTAGGTGCCGGCGTAAAACCCATCCATGACGGAATCGCGCGTGGCGTTGCCGTGCGGGAAGTGGCAGAACACGCGGTCGCGCGGAGAGTCGCCGCCGAGCAGGGCCTTCGATTGGTCGTGTCCGTCGAGCTGCAGTCCGGCGCGTGGCTTCAGTCCGGCGAGCGAGAGCAGCGTCGGGTAGAAGTCGACCGACTGGAAGAGGATGTCGCTGGTGGCGCCGGCCCTGGCCTTGCCCGGCCAGACGAAAAGGAAGGGTTCGCGGGTGCCGCCCTCGTAGAGCGAAGCCTTGCCGCTGCGCAGCGGGTGGTTGCTCGTGGCGGGGATGTCGGCGTAGCCTTCGGGTTCCGTCTTCTTGGGCGGATAAGCGTAGCCGCCGTTGTCCGAGGTGAAGACGATGATCGTGTCGTCGGCGACGCCGGCGTCGTCGACGGCCTGCAGGAGCCGGCCGATACCGTCGTCGAGGGACTTCACCATCGCGGCGTAGAGCGGGTTGTGCTGCGGGTTCTTCGGGTCGGCCTTGGCCTTGAAGTAATCGATGTAATCCGCCCGGGCGTTCCAAGGGGAGTGGACCGAGAAGGCCCAGTAGTTGAGGTAGAAAGGCTTCCCCTTGTGGGCGGCGATGTATTTCGCGGCCTCCCGGGACATGCGGTCTTCGATGTTCACGCCGGCGTCGTCGGTGATCGCGGGGTCCTTGATGAACTTCCACGGGGCGAGGTAGCCGCCGCCGGGGCCGGGCGCGCTCGGGGTGTGCGGGAAGTCGAGGTCGAAGCCCTGGTCTTTCGGTTCGTAGCGTTCACCGGGCTTCAGGTTATGGCCGAGGTGCCATTTGCCGAAATGGGCGGTCGCGTAACCGGCTTCCTTGAAGGCTTCGGCCAGCGTGAAGTAATCCGTCTGCAGGCGCGTCAGGCTGTTGGCGACGAGCAGTCGGGCGTTGGGGTTGCCGTTCTCGAGGCGTTTCTCGAGCTGCACCGCCGGCAGATGGCACACCGGCGACGTGATCCCGATGCGCGCCGGATATTGGCCGACGAGGATGCTCGAACGCGTGGGTGAGCAGAGCGGGCTGGCGGCGTAGGCTTGCGTGAAGCGCGTCCCTCGTCGGGCGAGGCGATCGAGGTTGGGCGTCTCGTAGAACGTGCTGCCCGTGCAACGCAGGTCATGCGCGCCAAGGTCGTCGGCGAGGATGAAGATGACGTTGGGCTTCTCGGCGGCGACGGCCGCGAGCGGAGCGAGGAGCAGGGCGAGGAGGCGCATGGGCTGAAGAGGGGTGGGGTGCGGATTATTTGGCGGCCTTCTTTTTGGCGGCCTTTTTCTTGGCCGCTTCCGGATCGTTCTTGTTGTTGCCGTCGTTCCAGCGCGGGTCTTCCCAGCGTGGCGGAAGGTTGCCGGCGTTCCACGCGTCCCAGAGCGCTTGCAGCGACTTGACCTTCTCGGGCTGTTTCGCCGCGAGGTCATCCTTCTCGTTGCGGTCCTCCTTGAGGTTGAAGAGCTGGACGGGTTGATTCAGTCCGGCCTTGACGAGTTTCCAGTCGCCCTGGCGGACGGCATACTGGACGCCGAAGCGCCAATAGAGCGTATCGCGGTCGAGCTTGTCGGCCTTGCCCTCGAGCAGCGGGAGGAGATTCGTGCCGTCGAGCTTCCACTCGGACTGCGGCGTGCCGCCGGCGGCGGCGAGGGCGGTGGGCAGGATGTCGAGCTGGATGACGGGTGTCTCGAGGACGCGGCCGGCGGGGATGCGGCCTTTCCATTGCGCCAGCCAGGTGACGCGGATGCCGCCTTCCCAGAGCAGCCACTTGCGTCCGCGCAGGCCGTTCATCTCCGCGAGCGGAGAGGCGCCGCCGTTGTCGCTCACGAGGAAGACGAGCGTGTTCTCCTCGAGCTTGAGCTCGCGGAGCTTGGCGAGGATGGCGCCCACCGCGTCATCGGCTTCGCTGATCAGCGCGGCATAGTCCTGCTTCGCCCTGGGGAGGTCGGGGAAGCGCGCCTTGATCTCGGGGCTGGCGACCACGGGTGAGTGCACGGCGTTGAACGGGACGTAGAGGAACCAGGGCTCGGCGCGGTGGCGCTCCATGAACGAAGCGGCTTCGCGGGCATAGATCGGGGAGGTGATCGGGGCTCCGGCCGGATCGGGGATGAAATCCTTTCCTTTGTAGAAGCCCATCTTGTCGCCGAGGTTGCCGGTCGTGCCGAAGGCTTCGTCGAAGCCTCGGTTGGCGGGGAGGTATTCCGCGCTGGTCGCGCCGACATGCCATTTGCCGAAGATGCCGGTGACGTAGCCGAGCGGCTTGAGTCGCTGGGCGATGGTCGTCTCGCTGGGAAGGAGGTTCTTGTTTTCCGGATTCTTGCCCTCGTTGGAATTCGCATCGTGACCGGTGCGGGCCTGGTAGCGTCCGGTCAGCAGGCCGACCCGGCTGGGCGAGCAGATGCAGGCCGCCACATAACCATCGGTGAAACGCACGCCGTTACGGGCGATTGAGTCGATGTGGGGAGTCGGGGCGAGTTTGCCGCCATAGCAGCCCGGCTGACCCCAGCCCATGTCATCGAGGTAGATCACCAGGATGTTCGGCTTGTCGGCGGCCGAGGCCGTCAGCGTGGCGAGCAGGGCGAGGAGGAGTGAGAGGGCGAGGGGTCGCATGATATTCTTGCACGGCGAAGCCATGTCGGTTTCAGCGACCGGTCGCTCTGGTCCAATCGAGGGACTTTGGCAGCGGGCTTCCGCTCAGCGGCAAGGGTCGGCCCTGTTCGATGATCTCCAGCGACAGGGTGGAGATGTTGCCCCAATCCTTCATGGGCGTTTTTTCACCGTCCTTGCCGCCGTGGAAATCGGCGACGGAGAAGGTCACCTCGCTCTGGCCGGGTTTGGTGAGCGCATTGGCGACATATTCCTCCCCGGGCGCGCGCACGCCGGTGAGGAATCGGTTCTTGGATACGCGGAGCCTCACGCCGAGACGTTTGTCCGTCGGCGTCAGCTTAAGGCGGAGGGCTTGGTCGGCGCCCGGCAGTCGCATCTCCGGATCCCGGAATTTGTAGGTGGTCAGGCCGCCGTTGGGCGAGATTCCCCAGTCGCGACCGAAGTCAGGGCTGAATTCGTCCCGTGTGGCCATCGCCCCGAGGCGGCTGGTGTCCCAGGTCTTCGGATGGTGCACGGCTTCTTCCGAAGCGAGGGTGAAGCCGTCGGCGCTGCCTTCGAAGGCCTGGCGGATGCCTTCGAGGGGGTAGGTGCAATCGGCGAAGGCGAACAGGGGCAGGCCTTCGTGGGCGGGCAGTCGGGCGGACCACGTGTCTCCTATGCGCCCGGCGTCGGCCTGCTTCCAGAACCGCGACTGCGGATTGGGGTCGTGGCTGTAGAGGATGCGCACCGCGCGCAGGCGCGCCGGCTGGTCGGGAGTGACGACGAAGGCCGCCGATTTCCCGTCGGCCGCCAAGGTGAGGCTGGCCTTGGCGGTCTTGGGGATGTCGATGGGCTGACCTTTGAGGTGACGGTCGAACCAGAGGCTGAGGAGCAACCATTGCTCGGGTCCGAGGGAGTGGTTGTAATGGAGCTTGAGGCTGATGCGCCAGTCCGGGTGCGGCAGTCGCGCCAGGCAGGTGAACGCGCGGTCGACGGTGCCGTGGAAGTCATTGGTCGCGGTGAGCAGCAGCACGGGGCACTTCACGTGCGGGTAGTATGATTGCGATTCCATCGTCGCCGCGAAGAGGTCGGCATGGCCGCGATAATGTCCGGCGGGGACGGGATCAGGGATGCCGGGGAAGGGGCTGGTGACGAAGCCCGTACCGCCCACCATGGGCGCGACGGCGCGCAGGCGCGGATCGATGGCGGCGAAGGAGGTGATGTTGCCGCCCATCGAGTAGCCCGTGAAGCCGAGCCGCGAGGGATCCACCTCCGGCTGGTCCTCCAGGAAGGTGATCGCCCTCCGCCCGGCATAGGTGAGCAGGAACCAGTTGCCGTTGCGCGGGCTGAGCACGGGGTCGATGGTGTGCGGGTCCGGCAGGAAGTCCTGCTTCACGCCGCGGAAGGCTTTGGGGTAGAATTGCGGGCCTTGCGTCGGGTCGACCTTGCCCCAGTCGGTGTTCTCCGTCGCTCCGGGCTCGATCTCCCTGCCGCCCCAGTTGATGTCAATCGTGGCGTAGCCCTGTTTCGCGAAATAGGCCCCGCGCCGTCGCTCGGCCCGCTGGCCGCCGCCATGGGCCCACACGAAGGCCGGAGCTTTTTGGGCGCCTTCCGGGAACGTGTAGAAGGCCGCGATACGGGAAGGGGCTCCTTTGAAGTTGCCGACCAGGAACGTGACGAGGCGGCAGACCGCGCCGTCTTCCCTCCATTCTTTCAACACGCGCACGTCGAGGGGGTCGCGGCGGAAGTCGACGTCCCGCCAGAGCGAGACGACGTCGCGCGGCACTTCGGCCTCGCTGGCGTAGGGCTGCAACGAGTCGGCGGCGGAAAGCAGGGAGGCCCCCGCGGTGAGGAGGAAGAAGAGGAGGCGCATGATCAGTGCGGCAGGCCTTTGAGGTCGGCGGGCATGACTTTGTCGTCCTTGGCGAATTCGGCGGCGAGCCGGGCCTGCATCTCCTCGAGGACCTTCGTCTCCTTGGCGGCGAGATCTTCCTTCTCGTAGGGATCGGCGGCGAGGTTGAAGAGCTGGGGCTTACCTTTGTTCATCGCGATGAGTTTCCAGTCGCCGTGGCGGAGCGAGCGTCCCTGCGGATGCCCGATGTAGATCGTCCGCGTGGCGGGCGCGGCGACCTCGCCGGTGAGCACTTCCCAGCGGTCGAGGCCGTCCCATTTCGGGTCCTGCGAGGGTTGGAAACCGGCCAGGCGGGCGAGCGTGGGCAACCAGTCGCCGACGTAGAGCGGCGCGGCGAGCTTGGCGGGCTTCAGCTTGCCAGGCCAGTTCGCGAAGGCGCAGACCCGGGTGCCGCCTTCGTAGAGGGTGTTCTTCTGGCCGCGCAAAGGGTCGTTCTCGCTGTTGAGCGGGGAATCGGGGACGTCGCCGGCGTAGGCGTTCTTGAGTCCTTCGATGCCGCCGTTGTCGGAGGTGAAGATGATCAGCGTCTTGTCGCGCTGGCCGGTCCGTTCGAGCGCCTCGACGAAGGCGCCCACCTTGGCGTCGAGCTGCGAAACCATGGCCGCCATGCGCAGGCGGGATTCATGCTTCACCGGGTCGTCGTGGAACTTCACGCCGTCGTAGAGCTTCTTGAACTGAGCCGGCGCGTCGACCGGCGTATGCACGGCGTGGAACGGGACGTAGACGAACCAAGGCTGATCCCCGCCTTGCTTGATGCGCTTCAGGGCCTCGGCGGCGATCAGTTCGGTCGCGTTGCCTTCTTCGTGGAAGAGTTTCCCGTCGCGATGCCAGGTGTCTTCGTAGGGGTTGCCCTTGCGGTATTTGTGCGTCCACGGATCGGCGGCGCCGGTCAGCGTGCCGTAGCTGGTGTCGAACCCGTAGGCGTTGGGGATCCATTCGGGTCGCGCGCCGAGGTGCCACTTGCCGGAGAGATGCGTGCGGTATCCGACCGACTTCAGGGCGGAGGCGAGGGTGGTCGTGCCCAGGGGCATCGCGCGCAGGTTGCTCGGGCTCAGCGCCTGGGGTCCGAAGCGCCCCGGGCAGCGGCCGCTCATCAGCGCGGCGCGGGTGGGGGTGCAGACGGGCTGGACGTAGTGCTGGTCGAGTTCCGCCCCGGTGCGGACGAGCTTGTCCATGTGCGGGGTCTTGCCGAAGCCCCCGTGCCAGCCGACGTCGGACCAGCCGAGGTCGTCGGCGACGATGAGCAGGATGTTCGGGCGCTCCGCGGCGACGAGGGTGGTCGCGAGGAGGGCGCAAAGTGTCGCAAGGTGCCTGAATTTCATGGGGTGACCAGACGATGGCACCTGCGTTCAGGGGGACAAGCCCCGAGCGGTCTATATCGCCGTCATTTCCGATCACTTCACCGAGCTGCTCTCCGTTCGCCGTCCCTCTGGGTAGGGCGGCCGACGCAGGCTGCTTAACGTCCGGCCTCTCTTAACTCTGAGAAAACCGCTCCCGTCGGCTTGTTCGGCAGCGTAGCCTGCCAAGCTTTGAGTCTGGCGAGCAGTTCCGCCGCGACCTCGGGGTGGGCGGACTTCAGGTCGGTGTCTTCCCCGAGGTCCTTGGCGATGTCATAAAGCCGGACGTGGGAAAGGTCGTGATTAGCGGCAAGTTTCCAATGGCCGGAGACGACCGCCCAGGCCACCCAGTGGTCCGGTTTGCCTTTTTGCGCCGGCCACGCGGCGTCAATCTTCCAGAAGAGCGGTTTTTCGCGGACTGGAAGAGTCCGACCTTTCAACACCTCGACGATGCTGATGCCGTCGGGCGCGTAATCGGCGGGCAGGTCAGCGCCGGCGAGTGCACAGAAAGTGGGCAGCAGATCGACGGCGGAGACGAGGGAGGTGGCGTCGATTTTTCCGGGCGCGATCCGAC
This sequence comes from Verrucomicrobiota bacterium, assembly GCA_030834165.1. Taxonomy (GTDB): domain Bacteria; phylum Verrucomicrobiota; class Verrucomicrobiia; order Opitutales; family UBA953; genus UBA953. The sequence goes on along the minus strand of JAURFU010000002.1, from coordinate 53,976 downwards.
CCGGCCAGCGGGCAAGGAAGGGCACGCCGATACCGCCTTCGAAGAGCGAAGCCTTGTGGCCGCGGCGACCGCCGGTGACACCCTTGGAAGCGGCGATGTCCCAGCCCGCCCCCGTGGCGGTGTCATAGGAGAGCGCCATCGGCTCTTTGCCTGACCCCCGGGCGGGACCATTGTCGGAACTGAAGATCACGAGGGTGCCCTCGGCGATTTTCAGACGGTCCAGGGCGTCGAGGATCCGGCCGATCCGGTCGTCGGCGTGGGAAAGCACGGAGGCGTAGATCTGGTCGCCGCGCTCCGGGAGGTGTTGGAAGCGCCGCTCATATTTCGGCACGGTGTGGAACGGCGTGTGGGGCTCATGCAGCCAGACGTTGATGAAGAACGGTTTCGCCTGACGCAGGCTCTCCTCGATGAAGGCGACGGCCCGCGAAGCGTCCTCGTGCCAAGGCATCTGCTCGCCGGAGCAATTGAAGGCACCGTAGTCGTCGTAGCCGTAGGCGGAAGGCGTGGGCGAGTCCGGTATCATGTCGTTGGAGAGGTGCCACTTGCCATAATGCGCGGTCCGGTACCCGGCTTGCCGGAGGAAGCGCGGTAGCGAAGGCGCGTCGACGGCGAGCCAGTCAGGCATGCCGCGCTTCTCGTTCTGTGGTACCCAGGCGAAGTGGCCGTCGATGTTGCGGCGCGCGGGAAACTGCCCGGTCATCACCGCTGCGCGGCTCGGTGAGCACACCCCGCTGGCGACCGTGAAGCGCTGGAAATCTGTGCCCTCCTTCGCCAGGCGGTCGATATGAGGTGTCCGGACATACGGGTGACCATGGCACGAAAGGTCGCCCCATCCCCAGTCGTCCGCGAAAAGGAAGATGATGTTCGGCCGTTCGGCTGCCGCGAGCGACATCAACGAGAGCTGGCAGGCGAGGAGTATACGAGCGATCATAGCGGCAGTCCGAACCCTATGGCTCGCCCCATCGCTGGACAGATAATTTATATGACCGCCTTTGGCTTACTTACCGAAATCCGTGACATCGGCCTTGCCCTGGGCTGGGCGCAGTTCGATCGAGCGGAGACGCAGGGTCTCGGCTTGGTCGCCCAAGTTGAGGCGGACGTGGATCGCCTGGCCGTCGACGGGCAAGGCGATGCTCCGTTCGGAGGCGCCGGCGGGAATCTCGAAACGGACAAGGTTCACGGGCAGGAAGTCGGGCTGGTCTTTGGTGCGCCAGCTGAGCGAGCCGTTGGACGCGACTTTGGCGTCGGCCTTGATGATTGCCGTCACGGGTCCTTTCAGTGCCAGGCCGGTCTTGGCGAGGAAAGGCCTAGCGTTCTTCGCCGCCTTCGGGTCGGCGGTAACGAGCAGGGCGCCATCCTTTAAGGCGATGGTGCCGTTGCGGCAGACCCAGCCTTGGAGCGCCCCGGTGGGCTCGTTTTTACGCGGCGCAGCGTTGGCGGAAGCCGTGATCACGCCGTGTTCCGCGAACATGCCCTCGTGATGTGGGTCCAGGCTCGTGGGCAGGCCAGGGGGCGTGAGCGTGTCGCTCCAGTCCTTGAGCGCTTGGCGAAGGCGTGTGACGATCTCCGGCCGGACCTTGGCCTGATCCTTGGCGAGGTTCTCGCCGTCGGGGAGCGTCACATCGAACAGCATCTCCTCGCGGTCGCCGAGGCGGACGAGTTTCCACGGGTGCTCCAGCACCGCGGCCTGCGAGCCCCAGCGCCAGAAGAGACGCTCATGCGGCGTTCCGTTATTCTCGCCTTTGACGAAGGGCGTGAGATCCGTACCGTCGAGTTCCGGGGCTTTCGGCAGCCCGGCGAGCGCGACGGCGGTGGCGGCGACGTCCAGGCTGCTGACGGGCTGATCGTAGGTCTTGCCAGCGGGGAGGTGGCCCGGCCAGGCGGCGACGAACGGCGTACGGATGCCGCCTTCAGAGAGCATGCCTTTCTGGCCGATGAGCGGGGTGTTCAGCGAGCCGTCCCAGGCTTTGCCCAGCGGGGCGCCATTATCTCCGATGAAGAAGATGAGCGTGTCCTTGTCCTGTCCCATCGCCTTGAGCTTGGCACGGAGCTGGCCGAGGCCTTCGTCCATCGCGGCGATCATCGCCAGCGCCTGACGACGTTCCTTGGGCAGGTGAGCGGGCGTCCGGGAGAACCACGGCTCGGGAGATTCGAGCGGCACGTGCGGGGCATACCAGGCGAGGTAGAGGAAGAACGGCTGCTCAGGTCTGACGGCGCGGCGGTCGAGGAAAGACAGGGCGGCCTCGGTCTGGACGACCACGCGGAAGCGGTTATCCGTGATGAGGGCCGGCGGGTCGGTCACCGGCCGGCCGTCCAGTCCATGCGTCACGTAATACTGCCGGAGCGCCCCCGTGAACTGCTCATCGAAGCCTTGCCTGACCGGCAGGAAATCTCTCCCGACATGCGGGACTTTTGATCCCTTGGCCACGTGGTCGAGGTGCCACTTGCCGACCTGTCCGGTGACGTACCCGGCGGCCTTCAGGCGCTCGGCGATGGTGAGCTCGGCGAGCGGCAGCGGTCCTTTGTTGTTATCCTCGACGCCGAAGCGCTGCTGGTAGCGACCGGTGAGCACGCCGGCCCGGGAGGGGACGCACTGCGGGGCGGAGACATAACCGCGGGTGAAGCGCACGCCGTCGCGGGCCATCGCGTCGAGGTTCGGCGTACGGATATCCTTGTCCGCGCCTTGGGCGCCGAGGTCAGCCCAACCATGGTCGTCCGTATAGATCAGGATGATGTTCGGCTTCTCAGCGGCGAAGAGCGCGAGCGGCGCTAGCAGGAGGGTGAGGAGGCGTTGAGGCATGACGGGAAGGAGATTCAAGGAGAGGTCGAAGTGATGCGTAGCCGGCGGAATTCGAGGGCGCCGGCTTTCTCGCCGCTCGGGCCGCCGGAATCGCCGCCGAGTCCGAAAGTGAGTTTCTCTTCGGCTATGCAGGGAGCCGCGGCGCGGATGACATGATCGTCGACCGTGGCTTCCAGTTTGTCACCGCTGAAGACGATGCGTACGTGATGCCAAGACTCCGGGAGCAGCGTGGCGGGCACCTTGGCTAGTTCCTTGTTCTCGCCCTTCTTGGGGTGGGCGAGGATACGGAGCTCTTTCGTGGTCATCACGAGGTGGCAGATATGGCCTCTTTCCTGGCTGCCGTTGAAGATGATGCCGGCGAAACCGGCTTTCCCGATGAGACGGAAATCGCATTCGATGATGCCGTCCTTCAGCGGCAGCTTATGCATCTTGACCGGGCCATGACGGCGGGCGCCCGATTCGAATCCGCGCATCACGCCGTCTTTGGCGCTCCAGGTACCCAGCCCCCAGAACCAATCCTTGGAGAGTTCCGCCTCGAACTTATCTTCGAGGATGACCTTTGGCTCCGCGGCGTGAGCCGCGAGCGCAGTCAGTAGCAGCGAGAGGTGGAGTCTCACTGGGGTACGCCTTTGATGACGAAGTTGCGTACCTCGGCGGACTTGGCGCCGGCGATCCAGCTGCGGGTCTTCGGCGTGGCGAGGAAGGGGTGGCGGGCCTGCAGTTCTTTGCCGTCGAGGCGCACGGCCATCCGGTCACCGGTCCACTCGACGCGGACGTGACGCCAGACGCCCTTGACGGTTTCAAGGGGCATGCGCGCGAGGATATGCGACGGCTTGACGGAGTCTTCGGCGATAGTGACCTCCTTGGGCGTGATCACGACGCGACCGACGTGCTTCTCGGCATCGCAACCGATGTAAAAGGTGGTCGGCACGTCTTGACGGAACTCCAGTTCAATGACGGCGGTCTTCAGGCCGACCCAGTGCTGCAGCACCGGCACATGCTTGCGCGCCGGGATTTCGGTCATGCGCAGGACGCCGCCGTCGGGCTTCCATTCGCCATGGGGAATCTTCCACGGTTCGGCGAAGGCCGACTTAAGGTCGGGTGCGACGATCACGGGCGGTTCGGCTTCGACCAGCAGGGGGCCGGAGGCGCAGCCGACCAGCAGGAGGCAGAGGAGGAGGGGAGTGAGGAGGGTGGTTCGCATGATAGGAGTCAGGGGAAACGCCGGGTTGGTCCGACGGCGTCGGGACGAACGCTGCCGTCCGCGGCGATGATCGGTTTCGGGTCGGCGACGCGCCCGAGCGGCCGGACGCCGGGCCCCGCCTCCAGGAGGCCAAGGTCGGCATCGGCGGCGGCGACGCGGGCCAAGAGCTGCCGGACGATGTCCGGGTGGCTGGCGGCGACGTCGGCCGATTCGGCGATGTCCGCCTCGAGGTCGTAGAGGCGCTGCGGGGCTTCCTTCTTGGGTTGCTTGGCGCGGAAGGGCGCGTTGGCGCCTTCGAGCATCAGTTTCCAGCGCCCGACCCGGACGGCCTCGAGGGTCATGCCGCGGTAGTAAAGGAACTCCTCATGGCCCTTGGCTCCGTCGACCCCGAGCAGCAAAGGAGAGAGGTCGAGCCCGTCGAGTTTTCGGTCAGGCAGTTTCGCGCCGGCGAATTGAGCGAAAGTCGGATGAAGGTCGAACATGCCCGTAATGGCGGCGTTGCTCGTCCCGGCGGGGATGCGTCCCGGCCACCAGGCGATGGTGGGAGCCCGCACGCCGCCTTCCCAGGTGCTTCCCTTGTGACCTTTGAGCGGTGCATTGCTGCCGCGGGCCGTGCCTCCGTTGTCCGAGGTGAACACGACCAGGGTCCGGCGGTCGAGGCCGAGCTCACGTAAAGTGTCGAGGATGCGGCCGACCGACCAGTCGGTCTCTTCCACCCAATCAGCGTAGAGGCCGTGCGGGGATTTGCCCGCCCAAGCTTCGCCGGGGTAAAGCGGGAAGTGCACGGAGCTGTGCGGCAGGTAGAGGAAGAACGGGCGATCTTTGCTCCGGCGGATGAAGCCTTCGGCCTCATGCGTGTAGTCGGCCACGAGCCGTTGTTGTTCGGCTTGCCGGACTCGCGCGACCGCCTTGCCGTCGCGCAGCATCGGCAGCGGCGGCTGCGCGTTGCCGCGCAGGCCGGTCTCCGGCGGGTTCATCTTGCCGGTCGCCGTTGCCGGCTCGTCCTTAGGCGTCGGTTTGCCGAGGTCGCTCTTGGAGCCTTCGGCGGCGGTGCCCATGTCGTTCGAATAGGGGATGCCGAAGGAGAAGTCGAAGCCCTGCGCGTTGGGCAGGAAGGCGGCTTGGTCGCCGAGGTGCCACTTGCCCACGCAGGCGGTCACATAACCGGCGGCCTTGAGCGTCTCGGCGATGGTTGTTTCCTCCGGGTTCAGTCCCACTTCTGCCATCGGGAACAGCACATGCGGGGTCGGGAGCACGCGCTTCGGATAGCACCCGGTCATGAGCATCGCGCGCGAAGGCGAACAGACCGGCGCGGCGTAAAAGGAGGTCAGGCGCATGCCTTCCTTGGCCATACGGTCGAGGTTCGGCGTCCGGTTGAGCTTGGAGCCAAATGGTCCGATGTCGGCGTAGCCGAGGTCATCGATGTTGATGATGATGAGATTTGGTCGGGGTTCTTCGGCCGCGCCTAGGACGCCGGTGAGCAGCAAGAGGAGGAGGCGGGTGGTTCGCATGAGACTAGGCGTATCGATTATGGAGTATGGGGGAAGTACGGACTCAGGGGGTCGGGGTGACGACCACGTCGTCGATCTCGATGCCGGCGGCGCCGCCGCTCTGCATCCAGAGGAGCTTGCGCTTGGTCGCGTCGAAGTTCGCCCGCTGGAGCGTGCGGGTCCACTGGCCGTCGACGGACATGTCCACGGTGTCGCCCTTGAAGGCCAGCTGCACGGTGCGCCATTCGTTCGCCGAGAGGTCGACCTTCTCGGCAGGGAAATGTTCGTTGGTGCGGTAGGCCTTGCTGACTGGGTCGGGCGCGCGGGTGTTCTGGCGCAGCGGGTGCTTCGGATCGAGGGTGTGGGCGTCGACCTCCAGCACGACACTGTCCCGGTTGAGGCGGACGCGCAGCATGTGGTCGACCGAGCCGTAGCCATCGTCGCCGTCGACGAAGAGCCAGAGCATGCCGCCCTTCTCGAGGTGACGGTAGCGGAAGGACATCGTCAGGTCCTTGCCCTCCAGGGCCAGGTAGACCATCGGCGGGTATTTGCCGCCGCTAGAGCCGCGCGTCCACAGTGCGCCGTCGCGGACGGAGGTGTTCTTGTTCGGGAGCGGCGTCAGGAATTTCTTCGCGTCGAAGCCGGGCCCGAAATCCTCACGGACCGAGAAGGTCTCCGGGGACGCGCAACCGGCGAGCAGCAGTGCGGAGAGGAGGGCGGGATAGGAACGATGGGTCATTTGGTGAGGGGGGTGCCTTGCGCGAGGCCGTAGCTTTGCTCCCACCAAGCCAGTCGTTCCGCGTCGGTGGGCTCAGGTTTGCCCAATCGCCGTGTCCAGGTGCGGCGGTAGTCCTGGCGTTTGGCTTGCTGGATCTCGGCGAGGCCGGGTTCGGTGGCGGGATCGCCGAGCAGGCCTTGGTCTTTGGATTGCGCGCTCCAGGCCGTCAAAGCGGCGTTCAGACTGCGGATGGTTTCGGCGTTCGTCGGATCGGCGGAGACGTCGTGGACGCCCTGCGGGTCGGTCTTGACGTCGTAGAATTCGAACTCCGGACGTTGCGGCGCGAGCCAGCGGGCGGGGAAGGGTTCGAGTTTACCGGCGGCTTGCAGGACGCGGAGCAGAGGCATGCCCGGATAGCTGTCTTCCTTGTAGCTCGACCAGTTGAGGCGCGAGAGCGAGGTCAGGTGGTTCCTGACGAGCAAGGAGTCGGGGGTGATCAGGGCGCGGATGCGGTCCATGGCGTCCCCGCAACGGTCGCGGGCGGCGAAGAGGTAAGGACGGTCGGCGGGCACGCCTTGCAGCACCGGGCGACCCTCCATCCAGCCCGGGATCGGCTGACCAGCGGCCTTGAGCACGGAGGGGGCGAGGTCGATGAGGCTGACCAAACCCGTCTCCACGCCACGCGGCGTCACGCCAGGTCCGCGGATCAGCAGAGGAACCTGCAGTCCTTCGACGCTCAGCCATTGTTTGCCCCAAGGCATCGGACGTCCGTGGTCGGCGAAGAACATCACGAGCGTGTTTTCCAGGACGCCTTCGGCTTCCAGTTGCGCGAGGATGGCGCCGACGCGTTGATCCACCACCTCGACGCTCCGTTCATAAGCATACCAGTCGCGCCGGCTCAGCGGGTGCTCAGGATAATTCGGAGGAAGTTTGATGGCGGCGAGGGCGGCCTCATCGTATTGCTTGGGGATGGGGAAGGGCCGATGGGGCTCCGTGATCTGGAACTGGGCGAAGAACGGCTGGCCGGGACGGCGTTTCCGCCAGTCGGCACCGTTGAACAGCACCTTGGGGTCGTGGGCGAAGTTGTAGTGGGTCTTGCCCTTGGTGATGGCGCGGCCGTTGCGCTGGCTGCCGGGCGCGGCGCAGTTGGTGACAAACCAGCCCGCCTCGCGGAGTAGGGTGGGCAGTGGTTTATAAGGAGCCGGGAGCGGCTGGGGGTTCTCGGTGTCGTGCGGGTGCAGCCCGGTCGTCGTCTGGTAGCATCCGAGGATGAACGCCGAGCGCGAAGAGCTGCAGACCGGGGCGGTGGCGTAGGCTCGCGTGTGGCGTCGACCCTCGGCGGCCAAGCGGTCGAGGTGGGGCGTCTTCACGCCGGGGGCCCCGTAGGCCGCGATGTCGGGCGACATGTCGTCGGCGATGATCCAGACGATGTTGGGCGGCGGAGACTCGGCCGCGAGCGCCCCAAGCGTGCTCGTCCACAGCAGGGCGGCGATGGCGAGCAATCGGATCATTTGGCGGCTTTCAGCTTCGCGAGCAGGAAGTCCGTCGGCGTGGCGTGCTTCGGATTGGCGAGACCCCGATAATGCAACTCCGCGGAGACGCCCTTGGTCGCGCAGTGTTCGGCGAGTTTGAGGCCGAAGTTAGCGGTGTGCGTGGGGTCTTTCTCGTTCTGGCCGATGGCCGGCGGGCCGCCGAAGGTCATGTACACCGCGGGGTCGTCGGATGATACCAGCGCATAGGGCGAATACTCCGCGATGAGGGGCAGGATGGTTTCCCGGCCGGCGAGGAACTCATCGAAAGTCTTGAAGCCGAAGGCGTGGCCGCCGTAGTTGCTGTTAGGCGTCCACGCCTTCATCTGCGCCGGATCGAGGGTCGTCTGCGGTCCGGTCACGGCCGCGCAGGTCAGGCGCGTGGATTCGCGCGCGATCGGGTCGGCCGACTTAGGGTCGGCGAGGTCGTCGTGGAAGGCCAGCCAAAGGCTGGAGCAGGCGCCCGCGGAGCCGCCGGCGGCGCCGACGCGGGTCTTGTCCAGGTTCCATTCCGCGGCCTTGCTGCGGACGAACTGCAGGGCCCGGGCGGCGTCGTGCAGGGGCGCCTTCACGGCCGGCGAGGTGTCGACCGCGGGGTCGCGCTTGATGAGGCGGTAGTTGATCGAGACGACCGAGACGCCGGCCTTGAGCAGGGCGGCGACGTCGGCGAACTTCTCCGCGCGTTCCTTGCTGCCGCCGACCCAGCCGCCGCCGTGGATGATGAAGACGAGGGGCGTCGGCGAGGCGGACTCCGCCTTCCAGAAGTCGAGGACATGGCGTTCGTGGTCGCCGTAACGCACGCCCGCGTGCGTGGGCTTGGGCAGCGTGGCCGAATAAGCGTCGCCCTTGGGGGCGGCGGCCTTGGCCTTCTTGGCCGGGGCTTTGGTCTTGGGGGCATCCTGGGCGACGAGCACGGCGCCGGCGAGGAGGGTGAGGAGGGTGAGGTATCGCATGGGTAAGGGGTTAGTTGCCAGCGCGGACGAACTCATCCTTGGAGAGGCGTCCATCCTTGTCTTGGTCGAAGCGGATGAAGCGGGCCGGGGCGTCGGCTTGGTCGCCCATGTGCGGGATGAATTCGTCCTTCGCGAGGAAGCCGTCCTTATTCTTGTCCCAGCTTTCGAAGATCTTCGGGCGGTCATAGTTCTTCTTGGGTTTGGCAGGTGCATCCTTCGGCGTCTTGGCTTGGGCCCCCGATTTCATGAACTTATCGCGCGCGGGGCTGGCGGGCAGGGTCTTGGCCCACGCGAGGGCTTTCTCGGTCAGGGTCTTGACGACTTCCGGGTGCTGCGCGGCGACGTCATGGTGTTCGCCGGGGTCCTTGGGGATGTCGAAGAGCTGGGCATTCTTGCCGGCATGGTCGACGAAGAGTTTCCAGTCGCCGTCCCGCACGCACAGGGGCGGAGGCTGGTAGCCGTCCTGCGGCCCTTGCACGCCGGAGATCCATTCCCAGTGCAGCGGCGCCCGGCGGGGCGTGGCGGCTCCGCCTAGCCAGAGGGCCGAACGGTCTTCGCCGTCGGCCGCAAGTTCGGCCGGGACTTTGACGCCCGCCAAGGCGGCGATGGTGGGCAGGAAATCGACTCCGCCGACGACGGCGCTTTCTTCGACGCGGCCGGCGGGGACCTTCCCCGGCCAGCGCACGAGGCCGAAGGTGCGGATGCCTCCTTCGTGCATGCTGCGCTTGCGGGCGCGTAGCGGGCCGGCGCTGCCGACTCCGGCGTTGGCGGCGTTGCCCACGCGATAGTCTTCGGGTCCGTTGTCGCTGGAGAAGAAGATGAGCGTGTCGTTGGTCAGGCCGAGTTCATCGAGGGAGTCGAGCAGGCGGCCGACCTGGGTGTCGAGGTCGGTGAGCGAGGCGCAGAAGACCTGCATCTGCGAGCGGAGGTCCTTGGCCTTGGCGTAATACTTGCGGGTCCACTCGCCGAAGGCGGGATCGTCGGCCTTGGGCTGGAGTTCCGCGTAGACCGCGAGCTGTTCCGGCGTCGGCTTCAGCGCCGCGTGCGGGACGAGCGTCCACAGGTTGACATAGAAGGGCTTGTCCTTGTTCGCCTGGGCGAACTTGATCGTCTCGTCGACCATCAGCGCCGTCGAGCGGGCGCGGAAGTAGGGCTCCTTGCCTTCGTCGCCGAGCGGCGTGCCGGAGGAATTCTGGGTCTTGGAGACATCGATGCCATAGGCTTCGGGGGCGGGCGCGCCGGCGCCGTTGCCGAGGTGCCACTTCCCGAAGTGGGCGGTGGCGTAGCCGGCTTGCTTCAGGAGATCGGGCAGGGTGGTGACTTCGGGGTCGAGCCAGTCCGGCATCGAACGCGCGGCGTTCTGGGCATGGTCGGCGAAATGCCCGTGGACCAGGTGGCGCGCCGGGTAGTGCGAGGTCATGAAGGCCGTGCGGCTGGGCGAGCAAACCGTCGCGGCGACGTAGAATTGGCGGAGCCAGGTGCCTTCCTTGGCCAGGCGGTCCAGATTCGGCGTCTTCACGTAAGGATGACCCGCGAACTTGGCGTCACCCCAGCCTTGGTCGTCGGTCAGGATGAAGATGACGTTGGGCGGCCGGGCGACGGCGGTCAGCGTGAGCAGCAGGAGGGTGAGCAGGGTTCGCATGAGGTTGATGGCTTGGAAGGGGCGGGTTCAGATCTTCAAAGAATGACTTGGTTTTAAGGCGTCAGCGGTTCGACGCGCACGTCGTCGAACCAAGTGGCGAGGGGCCACGGGTTTTTGCCGCCGGGCTGCAGACCGATGTCATGCTTCGCCACGTCACCGCAGAGCGTGACGTAGGTGAGGGCTGGTTGGCCGTCCACGATGACCTTCAGCTCTTTCCCGCGCAGTTCCAGGACCAAGGAGTGCCAGGCGTCGGGAGTGATCTGGGCTTTCACGGTCTTCGCGTAGATGAACTTCCGGTTCCAGATGCCCTTGGCCTTCAGTTCGGCGGCTTCGGGCGAGCCTTTCGGGTGTAAGACGTCGTTGTCCCAAGCGGTGATGGCATCGGCGCGGAGGTGCACGCCGGCGACATTGAAGTCACGCTCCACGATGGGATTCGGGCCGCCGATGCTGAGGCCGGCCTGACCTCCGGCGGAAAGCTTGAAGCGACAGCTCACCCGGATGTCGGTCCCCGTGATCGCCCGGCGCAGTCCCGGCGGATGCTTTTCTTCCGGGAAGCACTGACCGCGGAGCGCCCCGTCGACGACTTGCCACCATTCCGGCCGCGCGTCTTTGCCGCTGACGGTCTTGCCGAGCGGATGCTTGGCGTCGATCCCGGTCGCGAGGAACCCGTAAGGCCTCCAATGCGTGGCAAAAACTCCCGCGTCCGAGAAGTCGTCAGACCACATGGCGGGAACGGGGCCCGCCGCTTGCAGGGATGCCAGCGGCAGAAGCAGGACGGCGATGAGGCGTGGGCAGGACATGGGGACGGACGAGCTATTCAGGAGAACCCCGCTCAAGGCGGGCTGGTTGCGTCTCAGCGTAAGTCCTCAGGCGAGGATGCCCTTGATGACATGGCGCTCCTCGACGCCGGTGAGGCGTTGGTCGAGACCTTGGAACTTATAGGTCAGGCGGCGGTGGTCGACGCCCATGAGGTGGAGGATCGTGGCGTTGAGTTCGCTGAGGTGCACCGGGTCCTTGGTCACGTTGTAGCTGAAGTCGTCGGTCTCTCCGTACGAGATGCCGGGCTTCACCCCGGCGCCGGCCATCCACATGGTGAAGCATCGCGGGTGGTGGTCGCGTCCGTAGTTCGTCTTGGTGAGCGTGCCTTGCGAGTAGACCGTGCGGCCGAACTCGCCGCCCCAGACCACGAGCGTGTCTTCCAGCATGCCGCGAGATCGGAGGTCGAGCAGCAGGCCGGCGCAGGCTTGGTCGGTCTGCTGGCACTGGCGCGCGATGTCCTTCGGCAGGTTGCCGTGCTGGTCCCAGCCACGGTGGAGGATCTGCACCACGCGGACGCCGCGTTCGACCATGCGGCGGGCGAGCAGGGCGCTATGGGCGAAGGTGCCGGATTCCTTCACCTCGGGTCCGTAGAGGTCAAGGGTCGCCGGGGTCTCCTTGGAGAGGTCGGTCAGGTCGGGCACGCTGGCCTGCATGCGGAAGGCCATCTCGTACTGGGCGGTGCGGGTGAGCGTCTCGGGGTCGCCGAGTTCGCGGTGGCCGGCGGCGTTGAGCTGCGCCAGGGCGTCGAGCGTGACGCGGCGGTCGCCGGGCTGCACGCCGGGCGGGTTCTGGACGTAGAGCACCGGATCGCCGCCGGAGCGGAGCGCGACGCCCGTGTGGCGCGTCGGCAGGAAGCCGCTGCTCCACATGCGCGTGAACAGCGCCTGGCCGCCGACGCTCTTGGGCGTGAGCACCACGAACGAAGGGAGGTCGTCGCTCTCGCTGCCGAGGCCGTAGCTGATCCAGGAGCCGATGCTCGGCTTGCCGGGGATCTCGTTGCCCGTCATCGCGAACGTGCAGGCCGGGTCATGGTTGATCGCGGTCGTGCTGACGGACTTCATCACCGCGAGCATGTCGACCACCTTGGCGGTGTGCGGGAGGAGTTCGCTGATCCAGCGGCCGGACTTGCCGTGCTGGGCGAACTTGAACTGGCTCGGGGCGACGGGGAAGCGCGCCTGACCGGACGTCATGGTGGTGATGCGCTGGCCGTTGCGGATGCTCTCCGGCAGGTCCTTGTCGAAGTGGGCCTCGAGCTGCGGCTTGTAGTCCCAGAGGTCGAGCTGCGACGGGGCGCCGTTCATGTGCAGGTAGATGATGCGTTTGGCCTTGGGGGCGAAATGCGGGTAGCCGGCGAGCGGCTTATGCACGGTGTTCGCGGCCCGGGCCTCCCGGGAGAGCAGGCCGGCGAGCGCGACGCCGCCGACGCCGAGGCCGGCGTTGCTCAGGAAACTTCGCCGGTTCAGGAGACGCAGGTGGTCTTGGAGCGGGTCGTTCATCGGTTGAGGGTCTCGTCGAGGTTGAGGAGGAGGCTGGCGGTGAGGGTCCATGCCGCCACTTCGGGCGCGGGCAGGGAAGCGTCGGGCTTCGATTCGCCGAAGTTGATCAGCTGGGTCGCGTCCGCCGGCTGGGCCGCGTAACGGGCGCGGTGCGCGCGGAGGGCGTCGAGGGTGACCTGGGTCTCGCTCGCGGCGGGACGACGGCCGACGGCCGTCAGCCAGGCGAAGGCGGCCTTGGTTTCGTCGGTGGCGCCGCCCTCCTTGAGGATCCGCTGGGCGAAAGCGCGGGCGGCTTCGACGTGCTGGACGTCGTTGAGCAACGCGAGCGCTTGGAGCGGCGTGTTGCTGAGCTCACGGCGGACGCAGCTCGCTTCGCGGGCGGGCGCGTCGAAGGCGATCATCGAGGGCGGCGGCGCGGTGCGTTTCCAGAACGTATAGAGCGAGCGACGGTAGAGCGCCTCGCCGGTATCGCGCGTGTAGCGGGCGGTGTTGCTGCCGGTGAAGCCGACCGGTTCCCAGACGTTGTCGGGCTGGTAGGGGCGCACGCCCTTGCCGCCCATGCGCGGGCTGAGCAGGCCGGAGACGAACAGCGCCTGGTCGCGGATGACCTCGGCGTCGAGGCGATGGCGCGGGCCGCGGGCGAGGAGACGGTTCTCAGGGTCTTTGGTCAGCAGTTCCGGCGAGGCCGCGGCGGAGCGACGGTAGGCGGCGCTGCTGACGAGCAGGCGCACGAGACGCTTGATGTCCCAGCCGGTCTCGCGGAATTCCACCGCGAGCCAGTCGAGCAGCTCCGGATGGCTGGGCGAATCGCCCTGCGAGCCGAAGTCGCCGCTGGTCTTCACCAGGCCGAGGCCGAAGAACTGCTGCCAGAAGCGGTTGACCGTCACGCGGGCGGTCAGCGGATTGGCCGGCGAGAGCAGCCAGTCGGCGAGGTCGCGCCGGTCGTAGGTCTCCTTCTTGGGCAGCGGGTGGAAGGTGGCGGGCACGCCGCGCGACACCGCTTCGCCCGGCTTGTCATATTGGCCGCGGGTCATCACGTGCGCCTGACGCGTCTGCGGCAGGTCGGCCATGACGAGCGTCGCCGGGATCATGTCGTTGAGGGCCTTCCGGCGGGATTCTTCGGCGAGCTTGGCGGCGCGGAGGCCGTCGAGCTTGTCCTTGCCGCCTTGGAATTCGTTCTCGAGCCACCAATCGAGCAGGCGCTTGCGTTCGGCGTCGGTCCACTGCGCGGCTTTCTTCCCGCGGACCAGGTTCTGGAGGTCGCCCGGAAGTTCGGCCACGCGGGAGCCCTGTTTCTTCTCTGACCAGAACTTGAAGGACCACTGGACGTCCTTGGCCTCCTCGATGCGGTGGCTGATCGCGAGGCGGTCCCAGTAGACCGTCCCGTCGAACTGCGTGAACGCGAAACCGTCGACCTTCATGCCGGGCTTCAGGCCGAGCTTCGCGATGTCGACCTTGAGCTGGGTCCACTTGCCGGGCTCGGGCAGCTTGCCGGCGTTGACCTTCTCCGGCGTGCGGACGCGTCCGAACGGGATCGCGCCTTCTTCGCCCCAGAACGCGCGGTGGTTCCAGCCGCCGACGTGGAACTGGAGCATGATCGACTTGGGCAGGTCGGTGGGTTCGAGGTACACCCAGACGGAGATCACGCCGTTGGGCGGGATGTCGAAGGACGCGCCCTTGGTAAAGTAATCTTGGGCCACGCCTTTGGCCGTGCGTTTGAGGGCGCGCCGGCCGCTGTGCACGGGGCCTTGGCCCGCTTCGACGAAGGTCGTGGGGTTGCCGGCGCGCTCGACCTTGGCCTTCTCGGGGAAGGCGTCCTCGAACCAGACGGTCTCACCGGTACGCACGGGCGGCGGCGGGGTCAGCGTCGCGGGATCGACGTATTTGAGCGAGGCGATGGCGTCGCGGACGGCCTTCTGGTGCGCGACGATCCGGGCATCGAATTCTTTGAGCGATTTTTCCTGTTCGGGGGTGGCCAGCTGCAGCACCGGCGGCGTCAGGAGGATGTTGCCGTCGAAGCCCGGGTCGGCGGCGCTGTAGAAGAACGAGTAGAGGGAGTAGAATTCCTTGGTCGTGACCGGGTCGAACTTATGGTCGTGGCAGACCGCGCAGCCGGCGGTGAGGCCCATCCAGACGCCCATGGTGGTCTCGGTGCGGTCGACGGCGTAGCGGAAGAGCAGCTCGTCGTTGATCGAGCCACCCTCGCTGGTGGTGACGTTGCAACGGTTGAACCCGCTGGCGATGCGCTGTTCGCGGGTCGCGTTCGGCTTCAGGTCGCCGGCGAGCTGCCAGGTGGTGAATTGGTCGAAGGGCAGGTTGTCGTTGAAGGCCTTCACGACCCAGTCGCGGTAGGGCCACATGCTGCGCTCGTTGTCGAGGTGCAGTCCGTGGGTGTCGGCGTAGCGGGCGGCGTCGAGCCAGCCGCGGGCCATGTGCTCGCCATAGTGCGGCGAGCCGAGCAGGCGGTCGACGACGCGTTCATAGGCGCCCGGGGCGGTGTCCTGGAGGAAGGCGTCGACTTCCGCCGGCGTGGGCGGGAGGCCCGTGAGGTCCAGGGTCACGCGTCGGATCAGCCGTTCCGGGTCGGCCTCGGGTCCGGCGGCGAGGCCTTGCTTCGCCAATTCGGCGCCGAGGAAGGCGTCGATCGGCGAGACGCCCTTCGCGGCTGCCGGGACTTCCGGACGGACCGGGACTTCGAAACTCCAATGCTTCCGGTAGACGGCGCCCTGGGCGATCCAGCGGCGGAGCATGTCGACCTGCGCGGGGGTGATCTGCTTGTGCGATTCGGGCGGAGGCATGACCTCTTCCGGATCCTTGCTGAGGATGCGCTTGATGAGCTCGCTGGCCTCGGGGTCGCCGGGCTTCACGGCCTGGACGCCGTCATTGACCGCCGTGGCGCCTTCCGCGGTGTCGAGGCGCAGGTCGGCCTTGCGCTTCTTGGCGTCGAAGCCGTGGCAGGCGAAGCAGTTGTCGGAAAGGATGGGGCGGATGTCCCGGTTGAAATCCAGTTTCGCTTCGGCGGCCGCGAGGCCGGTGGCGACGAGCAGGAGGCTGAGGGGGGCGGAACGCATGGTCTACTTGTTGAAGGTGGCTTCGGCGGCGAGGAGGGCTTCGGCGAAGCGTCGGCCGATCTCGAGGGTGCCGATGGCGGTGAAGTGGGTGTGCGAAGGCGGCAGCGTCTCGGCGCCGGCGGTGTCGACGTAGCGGGCGCGGGGCAGGGCGGCGGCGACTTCCTGCTGGGCTGCGACGACCTTCGGCATGAAGGCGTTCTTGCCGTTGCCGAAGCGCGTGTTGACGCCGAGCAGCAGGATCAGGTCCGGTGCGGCGAGGTCGGCGCGCAGGCGCTGCAGCATCTTTGTGAGATTGGCGGCGTAGACGGGTGAATCCTTCGCGTTGGCGTCGCTCTCGCCCTGCACCCAGACGAACGCGCGAGGACGCAGGGTGACGCCCTTGGCTTGGGCGGCGGCGAGGGCCGCCTTGGCTTCGTCGATCATCGCGCGGTAGCAGGCATCGGCCTGTCCGGATCGCTCGACGTTCCAGTCGCCGGCGACGGACGTCCCGCTGAAGGCCGTCTTGATGATCGCGAGCGTGCGGCTCTCCTTCGTAGCAAGCGTGCGCACCATCCCGATCTCGGGTCCGAAGCCGCCCTTGGTCTTCAGGTTGAAGTTGCCGTATTGGCGGGCGACCTTCTTGCCGTCGATGGCAGGCATCGCCGGGGTGCGGGGTTGGAACTGCAGGGTCGTCCATTGGCGGGCGCTCGTGCCGTCGAACTCGTCAGGGGGCGGATCGCCCACGCGCCACCAGAACATCGTCGCGGCGTCCTTCGGGTCGGCCGAGAGCTCTTCCGCATAGGCGTCGAAGCCGACCGCATTGGACTGCCCGGCGACCAAGATGAGGTCACGGGTCTCGGCGGCGAAGACTAGCCCGTGCAGGAGCAGGGCCAGGCCTAGGGTAAGGCGGCGGAGCATGGGGTACCTCATCCGTAAGCCCATGACCGAGGGAGTTCCACCTTTTCCCTCTGTCCTGACGCTTATTTACAGTCGTTTAGCAGGAAGGTCACCAGCTCCGGGCAGGCGAAGAAGGAGGGGCCGACCTTATGGCCTTCGCCAGGGACGATCTTGACCGTGAACTTCCCACCGAGGGCCTCGTAGCGGGCCTTGAGGAGGAGGGTGTTGTCCTGGTGGGGTACGACGACGTCGTTGTCGCCATGGACGGCGAACATCGGGACCTTGGCGGCGGCGAGGCCGGCGAGGTTGTCGGGCGGATTGAACTCCTTCAGCCGGGCGGTGAGTTCGGCTTCGGTCAGGCCGAAATCGGCGAGGGTCTGGGCCTTGGAGTTCTTGAGCGGCCAGCTGGCGAGGTTGCAGACGGGGTAGATGCCGATCCAGGCCCTCACCTTGTCCGGATTACGGAACGCCCAGGTGAGTGTCATCATGCCGCCGCGGCTCTGGCCGAGGAGGATAGGTTTCGGCGAGTAGCCACGCTTCACCATCTCTTCGTAGAACTTCGTGAACTGCGCCGCGCTCTTGGGTGCGCCGCGGACTTCGCCGAGGTCGTAGCCGGCGATGGCGATGCCGGCCTGCTGGCAGGCTTCGGCGTAGAGCTTGTGCTGGACGATCGAGACGCCGCCCTTGAGCGCCGGCGCATACCAGAGCCAAGGCTTCCCCTCGGCGGGCTTGGCCGCCGGATGGATCACGGCCTTATGCCCGTCGACTTCGAAGGTCTCGACGGCGAAGAGCGGTCCGGTGAGCAGCAGGGCGAGAAGGGCGAGGAGTTTTCTCATGAAGGGCTGCGGGTGCTCGCGTTCGGTTCGCCTAGGCGGGTCCTGCGGTTGTCAGCGCGAACGGAAGACTTCGCTGGTCAGGCACTCGACGACGAGGCCGCGGAGGCCGAGGCCTTGCTGCTTCACCTTGTCGTAGATGCGGTCGATCGCGAACTCGTCGGCCGGCTCCATCAGGCGTCCGGTGCCGTAGGCGAGGAACTGGCGGATGAGGTGGCGGGTGAACTGTTCGTCGCGCTTGGCGTGCAGGATGTCGCGGAAGCCGGCGAAATCCTGGTAGGTCTCGCCCGAGGCGAATTCGCCGGCGGTGTCGATCTTCGGCGCCGGACCTTTCTTCGGCTTGGCGTAGGTGGTGCGCGTGCGGCCGATCGGGTCGAAGGCCTCCAGGCTGAAGCCGTAGGGGTCGATCTTGCGATGGCACTCCGCGCACGCGCGGTCGGTGCTGTGCTTGGAGAGACGCTGGCGGATGGTGGTCGTGCCGCTGACGTCGGGTTCGATCGCGGGCACGACGTCGGGAGGAGGCGGCGGTTTGACGCCGAGGATGTTCTCGCTGATCCAGGCGCCGCGGGTGACGGGGGAGGTCTCGACGCCGTTGGCGCTGACGGTCAGCACGGCCGCCATGCCCAGCAGGCCGCCGCGGTGCTTGTTACCCTGCACGCTGACCTTGCGGAAGCCGTCGGCGAGCCGGAGCGTCTTCTGCTCGGGCAGGTCGTAGAGCTTGGCCAGCTTCTTGTCGACGAAGGTGTGGTCCGCGTGGAGGAACTGGTTCACCGGACGGTCTTCTTTCAGCATCTCGCGGAAGAAGAGGCGTGCTTCGGTCTTCATGGACGTCGGCAGGTCCTCGGCATAGTAGGCCCGGTTCGTCTCACGGGGCGGCGGCATGCCGCCGAGATCGCGCAGGTTGAGCCAGCTGTCGAGGAAGCCGTTGATGAAGCCGTCGACGCGTCCGTCGGCGAGCATGCGGTCGATCTGCTTCTTCAGCTCCGCGTCACCGGTCAGCTTGCCCGCCGCCGCCGAGGCGGCCAAGGTCTCGTCGGGCGACCTCGCCCAGAGGGCGTAGGCCAGTCGGGTGGCGAGGTCGTGCGGCTGGAGCCGACGGTCTGATTCGGCGGTGACTTCGCTCAGGTAGAGGAAAGAGGGGGAGCAGAGGATCAGCTTGACCGCATCGAGCGCGGCCTGGCGCGGCGGAGCTTTTTCGGCGATCCGCCTGTCATACATCTTGCGGATCGAGGCGCGGTCGGAGTCCTGCAGCGGGCGACGGTAGGCCTTGGTGGCGAAGGCGTAGAGCTGGTCGAGCGCCCGGTCCGCCCGGAAGCCGTCGCGGCCGAACACCGCGACCTCCTCGGCGCCGCCCATCGGCTCCGCCAACGGGCCTTGGATGACGATCTCGCTGATGCGGATATGTGGGAGCTTGCCCTCCCGGAGGATGTGCGAGCGGCCGACCAAGGAGGCGCCGACCGGCGTCGAGAATTCCTTCGGATAGCGCTTGTTGATCGAGATCACCGAGGCGCGGGACTCGTAGGGGCCGTTCGGGAAGATGAAGCGGGGCGTCTGGCCGGCTTCCAGCCAGACCCGGAACTTCAGGCGGGCGGGGGTGTTGTCCGGTACCACGCTGCTGGCGAGCAGCGGCTCGATGGCCTGCGGGTAATGGATGTGCCCCTTGGTGACGTCGCCGGGCACGACGCCGAGGACGAACGGCTCGGAGAGGTCGATGCCGAAGATGGCGGGGTCGTAGTGGGTGTCGCGGTGCATCGCCGCCGCTTCGACCTCGAGGTCGTAGAGGCCGGAGACCGGCACGCCCTGCTTGAAGTCTTCGATATGCCCGTAGCCGCCCTGGCGGGTATCGGTGTTGGGCTGTTCGTAGAGGTTGAGGTAACGGAAATTGAAGGCGGCCTTGTGCGAACCGGTCAGCTCCTCGTACTGCACGAAGTTCTTGTTGAACCGCCAGGTCTTCGGCTCCGTGGGCGGCTTGCCCAGCCGGGCCTCGACGAGGCGGTTGGCGGCCAGGAAGTACTGGTCGACGAGGAAGCCGGAGGTCACGAGCGACTGGCCGATCGTGTCGAGGTGGCGGGCGGTCTTCTCCTTGGGGAAGTCGGCGGTCAGCCCGAGGGTGTCCACGCGGCGGCCGAAGAGGGTCTCCAGCGTGTTCTCATACTCGCGGTTGGAGAGGCGGCGGAGGACCGTCCGCGAGCCTGTGCTGCTCAGGGTTGCCTGAGCCTTTGCGGTGCCTTCGCGCAAGGCGCGGATCGCCGCGAGGCGTTCCTCGTCGCTGGGTTGGTCGGCCTTCTTCGGCGGCATCTCGCGCAGGGTCAGCTGGTCGATGATGTCGCGCGCCTCGATGACGTCGGGCAGCGTCTTCAGCGGCAGCTTGAACGCGTGGAAGGAACGGTCGCCCTTATGGACGTCGGCGTCGTGGCACTCGAGGCAGTAACGGCTCAGGAACTGCTCGACCGACTTCGCGGGCGCGTCGGCGGCGGGCGCGGCGGCGGCCGCGAAAAGGACGGACAGGGCCAGCGGGCCGCGGAGGGACGCCGGGGTACGGAATGCCGAAAGCATCTTCACGGCTCAGGCGTGTCGGCGCGGCTCAGGAGAAACGGCCCGTGCTGCTGCCGAAGGCTTCCGTCTCGACGCCCATCTTCTGGGCGATGTCGACGTAGAGGTTGCAGAGCGGCACCTTGTGCCGGACCTCGCGCGAGACTTCGCGGAAGGTGCCGTGCTTGTAGCCGCCGCCCGCGAGGAAGATCGGCAGGTCGGTGTTGCGGTGCGAATTGGCGTCGCCCATGCCGCTGCCGAACAGGACCGTCGTCGAATCGAGCAGGGTGCCGTCGCCGTCCTTGATCTGCGCGAGGCGGCCGACGAACTTGGCGTATTGCGCGATCTGGTAGCGTTCGAGGGAGATGAGGTGGGCGATGGACTCGGGGTCGTTGCCGTGGTGGGAGAGGCCGTGGTAGTCCTTCTTGATGCCGAGGTGCTGGGGCAGGAAGTCCCCGCCGACTTCCAGCGTCGCGATGCGGGTGCTGTCGGTCTGGAGGGCGAGCGCGATCAGCTCATACATCAGCGGGAGGTCGTCGACCGCGTTGCGGTTGGCCGGCTTGCCGAAAGGCGCGGCCGGCTTGGGCAGGTGCGTCCAGCGCTGGCGCAGTTCGAGGCGCTTCTCGACGTCGCGCACCGAGGTGAAGTATTCGTCGAGCTTGGCCTTGTCCTCCTGGTTGACCTGGCCGGAGAGGCGTTTCGCCTCCTCGCGCACGGAGTCGAGGATGGAGGCCTGCACGCGGTTCTCCTGCTCGCGGCGGGTGCGGCGCTCGGCGGAGTCGCTGGCGAAGAGCTTGTCGAAGAGCTCGGCCGGGTTGGTGACCGGGGGGACGCGCACGCCGGACTTGGTCCAGGCGATCTGGCAGCCGCCGTGGATGCCGCCCTCGGAGCCGACGGTGAGGGAGGGGAAGCGGGTCTGGTGGCCGATCTCCTCGGCGAGGAACTGGTCGAGCGAGACGTTGCCGTCGGCCCGGTTCTGCGCCTCGGAGTTGAGCACGCCGGAAAGGAACGAGTGCACCGCGAAGTGGCCGCCTTTGACGCCGTGGTCGAGGCCGCGGAAGACCGTCATGTGCTCGCGCTGCCCCCAGAGCGGTTCGAGCAGGGTGGTCTTCTCGTAGTCCTTGCCGGTGGTGGTCGGGAAGAGCTTCTTGGTCTGGTAGCCGAGCAGGTTGCCGATGGCCACGAAGCGGCGGGCGCCGATGCCGGCCCCCTTGGAGAGCTGGACGGTCGGATTGCCGCTGAGGGCCTTCGCGCTGAGGGAGCAGAGACCGGGGAGGGCCAAGGTGGCTCCCAGAGAGCGGAGGATGAAACGTCGACGATGCATGTCAGAAAGGGGCTAGGCCGGGTGTATTCCCATCTTGCGTCAGGCTGACTTGGCGATGCGAGTCTTTCCTTGGCCTGCGGCGGGTGTTTTCAGGGGGTGGGGCATGGGGCCGCTTAAGTCTGACCCTTTGCCCGGCTCCATGTTCCCGGGTAAGGCTCGGCTGGCCCGCCCAAGGCCTACTTGAACTCAATCTTGGTCTTTGGAAGCAGGGACTGGATCTTGGCCTGTTGGTCCGGCGTAAAGGGGGCTTTGGCGGGCACGAGGCGCATCGTCTTCAGGTAGGCGAACGCTTTCAGGGCGGGGATGCGTTCGTCCGGCAGGGGCATCTTGCCGATTTCCAGATGGGTGAGTTGCGTGAGTCCCGCGAGGGTCTGCAGGTCGGCGTCGGTGAGGGCGTGGGCGTTGGTCAGCGTCAGGCGACGCAACGTGGCGATCTCCTTGATCAAGGGGATGCAGGCGCCCGACTCGAAGCCCTCGCCGAGCTGGAGGTATTCGAGGGGAAGTTTGGCGATGTGACGGAGGGATTGGGGCGTCGCCTTGGACGTGCCGAGCTCGAGGCCCTTAAGCTGGGTGAGTTTCGCGAGGTGCGGCGCGCCGGCATCGGTGAACTTCGCATGGGCGAGGCTGAGGCTTTCGAGGTTAGGCAGGTGGTCGCAAAGCTGGCGGAGACCCTCGTCGTCGATGGAACTGCCACGATGGCTGACCCGGGTGAGCTTCGTGAAGCCATCGAACCGCGCATAGGCCTTGCCGGTCATCTGGGTGCCCACGAAGGAAAATGACTCGAGCTTCGTCAGGCCGGCGAGCTGCGCCATGCCGGCGTCGGTGAGTTTTTCGTTGTTCGTAAAGCGAAGCACTCGGAGGTTGGTCAGCCTGGACAGCGGCTGCATCCACTCGTCGTTGAACTTCGTCGAGATGATGTTCAGCGATTCTAGCGTGGCAAGGTGGCCGACATGTTCGAAGAAAGCGGCGTCATAAGGGTCATCCTTGCGATGGTCGTGCGGTCCGGCGCCCGGGACGCTCAGGTCGATGAGTCGCACGCCCTGGCCGTCCGTGGTCATCTCCACCTTGCCTTTCGCTCCGGTCACGATGCGGGTGACGGCTTCGACGTGGGGGTCGAGCGCGTAAGCAGACGCGGCAAGGAATAAGGAGAGCGCTAGGGTGGGGAGGGTTCGGAAGTTCATGGTTCTCAATTCATTGTTCTTGGTCGAAGGGGTTCTTGGCGCCTGGTTGTTGGCCGAGAGTTCATCTGCGCTAAACAAGGTACGACGAACCAAGAACCACGAACCTTTAGCCCCTAGTATTTCGGCAAGGTCGCCGGACTCGGGAAGCGTTCCTCCAGATTGCCGGAGTTGCCGTCGACATACTCTTCGCGGGGCAGGTGTACGTCGGGCCAGCTGGCGGGGCGCAGTCTGACGATACGCGTCGGGCGGAGGCCTTCGGTGACTAGGTCGGTTTCGAAGCGGACTTGGATGCCGCTGCTGCCGGTCGGGGCTTCCCCGGGAATCCTGCTTATCTCGACGATGGGTCCGCGGGCCGCCATCTGCGAAGGGCCGGCCGATCCTGCTTCGGTGTGCTTCAAGGTGTTCTCGGCTCCGTTCACGAAGACCTGACCGCCTTTGCGGAAGTCATCATAGAGCGACGGATCTTTGCCGCCGAACAAAGTCACGGTCACCGTGGCGCGGCCGAACTTGCCGTATTCCACCGCATCCACCCAGCCGGGGAGCCATCGGCTGCGCATGAATACCCGATGCCCTTCGGACTGCCTCTGGCCGGCGCGCCGCATCGAGTCGTCATCAAGCCAGATGTCGGTGATGTGCATGCGGAAGAAAATGCCGTCCGGGCAGGGTTTCCAGCCTAGTCCGAGCCGGACTTCTTGTCCGTTGAGGAGCTTCTTGCCGCTCGCGTTCCAGGCGCCTTCGGCGATGAGATCGGTGATGCTCAGCTGCTGCTGTCCGCGCCAGAGCCGAGTGGCATGGTCGACGGTCAGCTTCTGCTCGGATCCCTCTGGACCGATGCTGGCGACGACCAGCCCGAGGTTTGCCTGTGTTTCGATCTCCTTCAGTTTCCAGTAAAGCCCTCTGCGCTGGCAGTAGCTCGGCTCATCTTCCAACAGCAGGACGTGGTTCTCCGCCGGGAAAACGCCCACCCCACGGCGATGGTTCGCGTCCCGGTCCTTGTTGTCCACCGGCAGCACCGGTACGGATGATAGCTTCGGGTCCGGAGGCAGGAAGGCGGTGACATGCAGCATCGTGCCGAGAGGGAGGTCCCGGAGGTCAGCAGGCGCACCCTGGTAGAACACCATCCCATAAGGCAGCATCACGAACGGGTTCGGCTCGGTGCTGCGGAAGATGCCGGGTCCTTTCACCCGCAGGGTTCCTCGCCGGGTGGCATGATCCACGAAGGCAAGTTCGCCCATGTAGGTGTGGGCTTTTTCGATCGGCGGAAACTTGCCCGGCTCAGGGCGGAAGATTCCGGCGGCTTGTCCTTGGTTCTTCGTTCCGGGTGCTTCGTTGGCGGCAAACGCGCAGACAATCATCCAGCAATAACCAAGAACCAAGAACGGAGAGCGCTGCACCATGAACTCGGTTACTAGTACTTCGGGAAGATGGCCGGGGTAGGAAAGCGGTCTTCGACCCGGAATTCGCCATCGCCGAGATACTCTTCGCGGGGCAGTTCGACGGCCGGCCAGATCGCCGCCCGGATACGCACGACCCTGCCGGGACGGATGCCCTCGATGATCAGGTCGGTCTCCATCGTGACCTGGATGCCGCTGCTGCCCATCGGCGGGTTGCCCGGAAGCTTGCTCACGTCGGCGATGGGGCCTTTGGACGCCATGTGCGCCGGGCCGTAGTGGCCGCCGGCGTGCTTCAGCGTGTTCTCCGCGGCGTTGATTAGGGCCTGGCCGCCTTTCTGGAAGTCGGCGTAAAGCGCGGGGTCCATGCCGCCGAAGAGCGTGACGGTGACCTTGGCGCGGCCGAACTTACCATACTCGACATTGTCGACGTGGGCAGGCATCCAGCGGCTGCGGATGAAGGCCTTGTGCGTCTCGCTCTGATTCTGAGCGGCTCGCCGTAGCGAGTCGTCGTCGAGCCAGATGTCCGAGATGTGCAGACGGAGGAAGATGCCATCCGGGCAAGGCTTCCAGCTCAGGCCGAGCTGGAGCGATTGTCCGTCGAGCGTTTTTTTCCCTTCGGCGACCAGGTCGGCGATGCTCAGGAGTTCGCGGCCTCGCCAGACGCGGGTGGCGTGGTCGATCGTCAGCTTCTGTTCGGCGTCTTTGGCGTCGCCCTCTTGATTGGGTTCGAGGCTCGCGATGACGACTCCCGGGGTTTTCAGGAGGTCGGATTGCTTGAATTTCCAAGACATGCCCATGCGCTGGCGGTAGCTCGGCTCATCCTCCAGCAGGAGCACGTGGTTTTCCGCGGGGAAGACGCCGATGCCGCGGTAGTGGTTCGCGTCCCGGTCCTTGTTGTCGACCGGCAGCACCGGCACGGAGGAGAGCTTGGGGTCAGGCGGCAGGTAAGCCGTGACATGCATGATGGTGCCAAGGGGGATGTCCCTGAGGTCGGCTGGGGCGCCGTGGTAGCGCACCATGCCGTAGGGCAGCATCGCGAAAGGATGCGGGTCGTTGCGACGGAAGACGCCGACGCCGAGCACGCGCAGGCTGCCGCGCCGGTTCACGTGGTCGACGAACACGAGCTCGCCGCGATAGGTGTGGGCCTTCGAGAGATCCGGGAACTTGCCGGCTTCAGGGCGGTAAACTTCTGCGGCTTGTTCCTTGTTCTTGGTTCCTGGTGCTTCGTTCGCCGCAAAGCCCTGAATCGCCAAAGCACCAATAACCAAGAACAATGAACAACGAACAAGTGACATGTTCATAGCATCACGACCTTGTTGCTGTCGGCGAACTGATCGATCTGCACGCCCATGCGCTGGGCCATGAGCAGGAGGAGGTTGCTCATGTGGGCGTCGGAGTTCACCGGTCGGCTGCAGACCTGGTAGTGCGCCGTGGTGAGCGCGCCGTCCGGACCGAAGGTGTAGCCCTGGAAGTTCGTGGAGCGACGGTTGAAGTCGAGGTGCGTGCCGTGGCGCAGGCCGAGGCCGGAGCCGCCCGCGAGCACAAGGGGCAGGTTGGCGTTGCCGTGGCTATGGCCGTAGGACATGCCGCTGCCGAAGAGCGACATCGTCGAGTCGAGGAGAGGTTTGCCGCCGAAGTCTTTGGTTTCAGCCAAGCGGGTGAGGAAGTAGCTGAACTGCTCGATGGCGAAGGCGTCATAGTTGGTCAGCTTCTCCATGTAGCCCGGGTCGCCGCCGTGGTGGCTGAGCTGGTGGCGGGATTCGGTGATGCCGATCTCGGGGATGGCGAAGGCATCCCCTTCGCCGCCGAGGCTGAAGGTCGCCACGCGGGTGGTGTCCGTCTGGAAGGCCAGCACCATCAGGTCGTAGACCGTCCGGAAGTAGTCGCCGGCCTTGGTCGCCGGGATGTCGCGGTTCGTGCGCTGACGGTCGGCGGCCGAAATCTGGGGCAGGGGGGTGTCGAGCCAGACGTCGGCGCGGCGGGTGCGGATCTCGGCTTCGCGGACCGAAGTGAGGTATTGGTCCATGCGGCCCTTGTCCTCGGTGCCCATCTTCCGTTCCAGCTGGCGGACCTCCTCGAGGTTCGCGTCCAGCACGCTGCCCTTGCGGCGCAATTCGCGACGCTGGGCGGCTTTGCCGTTCTTGGGCTCCTCGAAGAGCGAGGCGAAGATCTCGCTGCAACGGCGCATGGCCGGCAGGCGGACGCCGTCGGCGGTCCACGCGAGCGAGTCCTGCGTCAGGGCGATCTCCATCGAGCTGACGCGGGTATGCTGGGCGGTCAC
This sequence comes from Verrucomicrobiota bacterium, assembly GCA_030834165.1. Taxonomy (GTDB): domain Bacteria; phylum Verrucomicrobiota; class Verrucomicrobiia; order Opitutales; family UBA953; genus UBA953. The sequence continues at coordinate 27,833 of JAURFU010000002.1, read as the reverse complement.
TTCGGCCATCTTCTGGTCGACCGAGATCGTGTTGCGGTCCGTCGGCCCGAGCTTGCCGCCCGTCAGCCAGGTGCTGATGCAGTTATGGTGATGGCTGAGGCTGCCCGGATGGTAGAGTCCGCTGATCGGGGTGATGACCCGGCGATGTTTCTCGAGGGGCTTGAGCGAGCGCGAGAACGGGTAGTCAGGGCCGTCCTTGGTGATCTGGTAGTTCAGCGAGTGGACGCCGTTGGCCAGGTAGATGAAGGCGCTGCGTCGCGGCGTGGCGGTCATCTTCTCGGACGCGCGCAAGGGCAGCATGCACTCGAGCATCGGCAGCGCGATGAGCGCGCCCATCGCGCGGAGCGCATGGCGTCGGTCGATGCGCCAGGACTGGGAGAGGTAGTTGGCCATTGTTGTGATTAAATGATTCTTGGTTCAGCGCTTGCGCATCAGTTCGGAGGTCGCGACGGCGCGGACGATGTCCTGCAGGCGATAGTCGTGCTTCTTCGCCTCGGCGACGATGGCTTCGATGTCGTCCTTGTCATCGAAGGTGAGCATGCGTCGGAGCGCGTAGGTGCAGAGGTGTTCGACGAAGGCCTTGGCGACCGCGTCACGGTCGGCGAGCAGCAGCTGCTTGAAACCGCTTGGGTCCTTGAAGGCGCGGCCGTCGGGCAGCTCTCCGGCGGAGACGATCGCGGGGTCCGCGCCGCTGCCGGCCGGGACTTTCTCGACGGTCCGCCACTGGCCGATGGCGTCGTAATTGTCCCACGCGAAGCCCAGGGGGTCGATCTTGGCGTGGCAGGCCGCGCAGTTCGGATTCGTCGAATGAGCCGTCAGTTTGTCGCGCAGGGAGGCCTTGGGACTCTGCGGCGTGGGCGGTTCGATGGCCGGCACGTTGGCGGGCGGAGGCGGGGGCGTCTTGCCGAAGATCGCTTCGCTCAGCCAGACCCCGCGGTGGATCGGGCGGTGGCGCGTGCCGTCCGAACTGAGCCCGAGCACTGCGCCCATGGTCAGCAGGCCGCCGCGGTGGTCGGCGGGCTTGAGCGAGATCCGCTGGAAGCCTTCGTTCTTGGGGGCCGGCAGGCCGTAGAAGTCGCAGAGACGGCTATTCGCCATCGTCCAGTCGGAGTCGATGAAAGCGTCCACGGAAAGGTTCTGCGCGAACATCTCCCGGAAGTATTCGACGACCTCACCGCGCATGCTGGTCTCGAGCCAGGAGTCGTAGTTCGGGTACAGCTTCTTGTCGGGCGGGAACATGCCGACGCGGTGGAGTTGCAGCCACTGACGGGCGAAGTCGTCGACGAAGCGGCCCGCCTTCGGGTCCTTCAGCATGCGATCCAGCTGCCGGCCGAGCACCGCGCCGCCCAGCTTGCCGTCCTTGGCCGCGGCGAACAGGGCGTCATCCGGCATCGAGCTCCAGAGGAAGTAGGAGAGGCGCGAGGCCAGTTCCCAGTCGGTCAGCTTGTCCCGCTTGGCGGGTTCCCCTTCGACGAGGTAGATGAAGTTGCGGGAAGTCAGCACGCCTTGCAGGGCCACGCGGTAAGCTTCTGAAGTCTTTTCGCCCGCGGCGCGTTCGGAGGCATAGGCCTTCAGGTATTCCGAAAGCTCTTCGACGCGTACCGGGCGACGCCAGGCGCGCTCGGCGAACTTACGCAGCTGCTCGGCGACGGCTTCAGCGGAGGCGTCGTCGGCCGGCATCAGCCCTTGGCGGCGGGCTTGTTCGGCCGGGGTGACCAGCGGGCCTTCCCATTCGATCCAGTCGACCAGCACCGTCGAGAAGATGCCGTTGCCCTGGTCGTCGAACATCTGCGGCGCGTTCGCGTTGAGCAGCTGCCTCTCGCTGCTGTGCGTGAAGAGATACGTCCGGCTGCCGAGCACGTTGCGGAAGGCCGCGCCGCTGCGCCGGTCGACGCCCTGGGTGGCGACCACGCTGAAGTGCAGCGTCGCGGGCATGTCGAGGTACACGTCGAACTCGTAGACCTTGGGGCTGTCTTCGGGGGCGTTGATGTCGAATTCGATGAGGCTGGCCACGGTCTCCTCGCCGGTGGACTTGCCGATGCTGAGGTGGGCGGGCTGCCCGCCGGGCGGACGGATGCCGCTGGCCTTGAGGCGCAGGCGGTAGAGGCCGCTGTGTTCGGGGCCCGGCTTGCCGAACCACTGAGGCCGCAGCGCCGGCTCGACGCGTCCGGGGAAGAGCAGCTGACGCAAGGGGCGTGTGATGCCGAACCGGTCCAAGGCCGCCTGCGCGGTCTTCATGTCGCCGTAATGCATCTCCGCGGCGGTCATCCGGACCTTACGCGCTTCGACGGTCTTCGTGGGGAAGGTCCTTTCGAGCACGGTGTCGGCGGCCCGGTAGTAACGATCGACGTGGGAGGGAGAGAGCGAGAGCGACGATCCGATGCGTTCGAACCCGTGCCAGAGGGTGTCCTCGTTCAGCGCGCCCGGTGCGGCCGGGTTGTAGCGGGCGGCGAGGAGGTCGTAGACCGTGTTCTGATATTCCTTCCGGCTCAGGCGGTAGTGCGTCACCGGAGGACGGGCCGAAAGACGTTCGGCGCGGCCGGACTTCAGGGCGGCGTCGAGGCTCGTGACAAAGGCCGCGATCTCCGCCTGCGTCGGCCTGGGCTCCTTTTCCTTCTTCGGGGGCATCTCCCCGGAGTTCACCTGCTCCATCATTTCCGCCCAATGGTGGGTGTCGGCGCCCAGCTTGAAATCGCGCGAGAGCCGATCGATGCGCAGCTCGCCTTTTTCCTTCTCCGGACCGTGGCATCGGAGGCAGTGTTTCTCGACGAAGGCCTCGTAGGGTTCCGCGGAATGCCCGACGAGGGCCCCGCCAAGCAGGAGCAGCAGGGCCCGGGAGAGGTGTCCGTGTGTGGGCATCGGGGAAATGGGGTAGGGCGAGTCTTGGGGCGGACGCAGGGAGACTAAGGGGACAGGCTGGCGGACGGTCAAGTTCCTGCCTATTCCAAGAAGATCAGCTCGTTCGCGTTGAGCAGGGCCCGGCAGAGGGCGGTCTTCCCGTGCTTGGCGATGAGCTGCTCGGCGGCGGCACGTTCCTTGGCCGAGGGGGCGCGGCGGAAGGCAAGCCGGTAGGCGTCGGCAATGGGGTCCTTGCCAGTCAGGCGGGCCGCCAGGGCCTCGGCCATGTCCAGGGTGAAGCTGTGGTTGAACAGCGTCAGGCTCTGCAGCGGGGAGGTGGTATTGGCGCGCTTGGGTGCGGCGAACGCGATGTCCGGCAGGTCGTAATCGCTGAGGATGTCGACCACGCTGGCGCGGGCGTTCTGGTGATAGACCGCCCTGCGGTAGGTCGCCGGGCCGTGCTGGGCGAGCGGGACGTAGGTCGAGACGTTGTTCACGTAGTAGTCGTAAAGACGGAAGCCCGGCCCGCCGGCGGGCTCGAGGCGCATCTTGCCGGCGACGGTGAGCAACGTATCGCGGATCTCCTCGGCCTGGAGGCGGCGCGGCGGGAAGCGCCAGAGCAGACGCGCGTCCTTGTCGGCCTTGGCGCCGTCGGTCCGATGCGCGGAGGACTGCAGGTAGGCGCGTGAAAGCATGATCTCGCGGTGCAGCGGCTTGAGCTTCCAGCCGTGGGCGAGCAGGCGGTTCGCCAGGAAGTCCAGCAGCTCCGGGTGCGTGGGCTGGCTGCCGAGGAAGCCGAAGTCACTCGGCGTGTCGACGATCCCGGTGCCGAAGTGACCTTGCCAGACGCGGTTGGCGAGCACGCGCGGCGGGAGCGGATTGTCGCGGGTGATCCAGTCGGCCAAGGCGGTGCGGCGGGCGCCCTCAGGCGCGTCGGCGGGCAGGGCGAAGGGCTTCGTCACCTGGTCGAGGACGCCGAGGCTCGAGGCCGTCACCGGCTGCGCCGGCTTCATCGGGTCGCCGCCCTTATGGACGAAGGTCGGCTCCGGCTTGGCGACGTGCGTGCCGACCCACATCTGCCGGAGGGGCGGGACGGCGGCGATGGCCGCGTCGAGACGGGCTAGCTCCTTCGTGACGGCGGCGAGGGCCTTGGCGGTCTCGGGCGTCGTGGCCTCGCGGCGGAAGCGGGCGCTCGCGTGGGCCGGGGTGAACGGCTGGCGGTCATCGGAGTCGGCCACCCGGCGCCAGGTCACGCCGTCGACGGAGGTCTCGATGAAGTATTCGCAGGGCGTCGCCCCGCGGGTAGGATCGTCCTTCACCGTGCCCTTGGCGTTGCGGAAGACCAGGCGGTCGATCGTCTCGGTCCGGGCGAAGGTGAGCGTCAGCACGCTCGGGCTGCCGATGAACCACTGCGCGCCGGTGTCGCCGTCGATCGTCAGCACGGCCGAGTAGGCTTCCGGGAAATCCCGGGCGGTCGCGTTCTTCACGCCTTCGGCCCTGCCGCCGGCGGAGCGGAGGGCCACGTTGCGGGGCGTAGGTTCCGCGCTCCAGACCTCGACTTCGGAGAGCTTGGCGCCGACGGCGCTGAAGGGGCTGGTGGACTGCGCGGTCATCGTCATGCGGACGAAGCGGGCAGGGTGGGCTTCGAAGCGTTCTTCGGTGCCGTAGATGTCGACCTTGGGCCGCTTGGGCCTGAGGTTCTTGCTCAGCTCGAGCGCCTTGGCGTCGACCTCCTTCTTGAGCCGGTCTTGTTCGGCCTGCGCCTTGGCGCGGGCGGCGGCCAAGGGTCTCATCTGGGTGTCGTAGGCGCGTTTCTCCTCCGGCGTCACGACCGTGCGTCGTCCATGCACCGTGCCTTCGAACGCGGCGCGCAGGCGGTAGTAATCCTCGGTCGGGATGGGGTCGAACTTGTGGTGGTGGCAGCGCGCGCAGTTGATCGTCAGGCCGAGGAAGGCCCCGCCCGCCGCGGTGATCATGTCGTCGATGGTCGCGGCGCGGATGTTCTTCTGGGCGACCTTGTCCTGGTTGCCGACGTCATCGTAGGGACCCGCGACGAGGAAGGCGCTGCCGACCTCGACCTCGGGCCGGCCCTTGCCGAGGACGTCGCCGGCGAGGTGTTCGCGGATGAACTGGTCGAAGGGCTTGTCCTCGTTCAGCGAGCGGATCACGTAGTCGCGGAAGGGCCAGAGGTCATCGATGACGAAGTTGCGCTCGAACCCGTTGCTCTCGCCGAAGCGGACCACGTCGAGCCAGCGTCGGCCCCATTGTTCGCCGTAGCGCGGCGAGGCGAGCAGGCGGTCGACCAGCGCCTCGGTCGCAGCCTTAGGGTCTTTGGCATGGGCGGCGACGAAGGCGTCCTGTGCTTCCGGCGAGGGCGGCAGGCCGGTGAGGTCGTAGGTCATGCGCGTGATCAGCGCGGCCGGTCCGGCGGGCGGATTGAAATCGAGGCCGTTGGCGGCCAGTTTCTCGCCGACGAAGCCGTCGACGGTGGCATGCTTGAACTCCTTGGCCAAAGGCTGGAGCGACCACCAGAACTTATCGGCGCGCTTCGCTTCGCCGGTGGCCTGCGTGCGCGGGTCCGGTGCGCCCATGCGAATCCAGGCGGTCAGGTCGGCGAGGATCGCGTCGGCCAGCTTGGGCTTCTTCGGCGGCATCTCCATGTCCGGCTCCGTGTGCAGGACCGTGCGGAGGAGGAGGCTCTCGTCGGGCTTGCCAGGGACGATGACCGCCTGGCCGGAGTCGCCGCCTTTCTCCCATCCAGCCTTGGAGTCGAGGTAAAGGCCGCCCTTCAGTTTCTTGGCCTTCGCGCTGTGGCACTCGTAGCAGTTCTCCGCGAGCACCGGGCGGATCTTCTGTTCGAAGAAGGCGAGGCCGGCCGGATCATCGGCGGCGGTGGCGGCGACGACGGAGAGCAGGAGGGCGGCGAGGCTTCTCATGCGAGGATCGGCTTGATGACGTGGCCGTGGACGTCGGTGAGGCGGCGGTTGGCGCCGTTATGGTAATAGGTGAGCTTCTCGTGGTCGAGGCCGAGGAGGTGCAGCACCGTCGCGTAGAAGTCGTAGCAGGTCGCGACGTCGGTGACGCTGCGTCGGCCCATCTCGTCGGTCGCGCCGTAGGAGACGCCGCCTTTGACGCCGGCGCCCATCATCCAGGTGGTGTAGGCGTCGGGATTATGGTCGCGACCCGAGGTGCCGACCTGGTGGGTGGGCATGCGGCCGAACTCGGTGCACCAGATGATGAGGACGTCGTCGAGCATCCCGCGCTGCTTGAGGTCGGTGAGGAGCGCGGCCGTGGGCTGGTCGAAGATCGGGCAGTGACGGTCGTAGTCGGACTTCAGCGTCTTGTGGGCGTCCCAGTTCAGGAAGCCGTCGACCGCGCTGGCCCGGGAGGCGCAATAGAGGCTGACGTAGCGGACGCCTTGCTCGAGCAGGCGGCGGCTGAGCAGGCAGTTCTTGGCGTAGGCCGCCTTGAGCGGATTCGCGTCGGCGGTGCCGTAGAGGGCATGGACGTGCTCAGGCTCGCGGGAGAGGTCGCTGACTTCCGGCGCGGAGAGCTGCATCTTGGCGGCGAGCTCGTAGGCGGCGATGCGCGCGCGGAGTTCGTCGTTGCCGGCTCGTTCGGCCGCGTGCTCGGCGTTGAGCGTCCGCAGGAACGCACGCGTGTCGCGATCGGCTTCGTCGCTGACGCCTTCGGGTCGGGCGAGGTTGCGGAGGGGCTGCTGGGCGGCGAGGCTGACGCCTTGGTGGCGGGCGGGCAGGAAACCGTTCCCCCAGTTGGCCTTGCCGTTCGGCGGTTCGCCGCGGACGTCCTGGACGGAGACGTAGGTCGGCAGGTTCTGGTTCAGCGAGCCGAGCGCGTGGCTGACCCAGGTGCCCGCGCTCGGGAAGCCGTCGCGGGTGAAGCAGGTGTTCATCGCGACGCAGCCGGGGCCGTGCGTGTTGCTGCGCGACGTCATCGAGTGGATGAACGCGATGTCGTCGACGTGCTTGGCCATGTGCGGCAGGTTCGACGTGATCATCTTGCCGCTCTTGCCGGCGGGTTTGAAAGCCCACGGCGACTTCATCAGGTTGCCGTTCTTGCCCTGGAAGGTCACCTCGGCCGGTCCGGGCAGGGGCGTGCCGTCGTACTTGATGAGGTCCGGCTTGTAGTCCCAGAGGTCGACGTGCGAAGCCGCGCCGGGGCAGAAGATCTGCAGGACCTGCTTGGCCTTCGGCGCGAAGTGGGCGCCCGGCGGCACGGCCGCGCCGAGGTCGGACATGAGCAGACGCGACAAAGCCAGCCCCGTCATGCCAGTGGTCATCTGGCCGAGGAAGCGGCGGCGGGTCAGCTCAAGCGGGTCGGACATGGGGGTAAGGACATTCTACGCTTATTCTGACGGCTTGCTACGCCCCTTGTTCCACAGGGTGGCACTATCATCTCATCTTGTCGCCTGCGGTCGAGTACCGTCCGTCAGGCCTGCGGACATAGCCTCCCTCAGGGCTTATGCAGGCAACGGGGGTCGGCGGCGGTCGGCAGGGTCTTCGTCCAGCCCATCAGCTGCGGCTTAAGGCGCGATACGACGTCAGGGTGGCTGGTGCTCACGTCCTTCGTCTCAGCCCGGTCGGCGGCGAGGTCGTAGAGCGCGCAGCGTTCCCCCGAGAGGTCGGTGAGGAGTTTCCAGCGCCCTTCGCGCATGGCCCACGCGGCCCACATGTCCGCGCTTTTATTGACCACGTAATGCTTCCAGAAGAGCGGCTTGGTCCGGTCGGTCGGCTTGCCCAGGAGCGAAGGGAGCAGATTCTCCCCATCGCCGGGATAGTCGGAGGGGAGGGGCGCTCCGGCCGCGGCGCAGAGGGTCGGGAGCAGGTCGACCGCAGACAGCAAGGTGCGGTCATCCTTGAGTCCCGCCGGGATGCGCGCCGGCCAGCGGACGATGAAGGGCACCCGGATGCCGCCTTCGTAGAGCTGGCCCTTGCGTCCGCGCAGGCCGCCGGCCGATCCGACGCTGTAGAAGACGTCGAAGCCTTTCTTCTGATTGCCGTCCGTGGGTTGCGCGGCCCGGTCGCCGGGCGCCACGGGCTGGCCCGCCGGTCCGTTGTCGCTCGAGAAGATCACGACGGTGTTCTCGTCCATGCCGTGCTGCTTCAGGGCGTCGAGGATGCGGCCCACGTTGAGATCGGCCTCGCGCAGGACCGCGGCGTAGACCTGTCGGCGGGGGTCGAGATGCTTGAACGCGTCGAGCGACTCCTGCGAGGGGATGTGCATCGTGTGTGATTCGTGGAGCCAGACGTTCATGAAGAACGGCTGGCCGCCCTTGAGCCGGCCGATGGCCTGCGCGGCTTCGACGCCGATGTCATGCAGGCCGATGCTCGGGCCGGGGCCGTGATATACCTTGGATTCGTCGATGCCGTAGGCGGACATCGGCGGCGCGTCGGGTGCCAGCCGCTGGTCGGCCCCCATGTGCCACTTGCCGAAGTGCAGGGTCCGGTAGCCGGCCGCCTTGAGGAAGCGGGGTAGCGTGGGGGCTTCGGGGTCGAGCCAGTCCGGCATCGTCCCGCCCTTCTTCGGTCCGAGGGTCTGTCCGTTGAAGACGTTGTTCACGCCATAGCGCGCAGGGAAACGGCCGGTCATGGCCGCGACGCGGCTCGGTGAGCAGACCGGGCTCAGCACGTTGAACTGGGCGAAGTCGGCCCCTTCGGCCGCCAGGCGGTCGATGCGCGGCGTCCGGATCCAATCTTCCGCGCCGTGGCAGGAGACGTCGCCCCAGCCCAGGTCGTCGGCGTAGATGAACACGATGTTGGGCCGGGCGGCTTCGGCGGCGCTGAACGCGGCGAACGGCGCCAGCATCAGGCAGAGGAGGTGGCGGAAGAGTCGGGGCATGGGAAGGTCAGGGTGCGGATCGGCTCAGGCCAGGAGGGGCTTCAGCACCTTGGCGGGGTTGACCCCGGTGAGGCGGACGTCGAGGCCCTGGGACCTGACGCTGAGCCTTTCATGATTGAGGCCCATCTGGTGGAGGAGCGTCGCGTGGATGTCGCGGACATGGACCGGGTCCTTGGCCGCGCCGAAGCCGAACTCATCGGTCTCGCCGTAGGTCATCCCGGGACGGAAGCCGCCGCCGGCGAACCACATGGTGAACGCGTCGATGTGGTGGTTACGTCCGGTGAACTCGCGGACCTCGCCCATCGGCGTGCGTCCGAACTCGCCGCCCCAGACGACGATGGTGTCGTCGAGCAGACCCCGCGACTTCAGGTCCTTGACCAGCGCCGCGCAGGCCTGGTCGATGTCCTTGGCCTTCATGGGCAGGTGCTTCTGCAGGTTCTCGGTGACGCCGCCGTGGTGATCCCAGTTGGTGTCGTAGAGCTGGACGAAGCGCACGCCGCGTTCGACGAGCCGGCGGGCGAGGAGGCAGTTGCGGGCGAAGCTGGCCTCGGCGGGGTCCTTGATGCCGTAGAGGTCGAGGGTCGCCTTGCTTTCGCCGCGCAGGTCGATGACCGCGGGCGCGCTGGTCTGCATGCGGTAGGCCATCTCGTAGGCGTTGAGGCGCGCCGAGATCTCGTCGTCGCCGGTCTTCTCCAGCCGCCCGCGGTTCAGCTCGCGCACGGCGTCGATCACCTTGCGCTGTTCCTCCGCGGCCACGCCTTGCGGGTTCGTGAGGTTGAGGATGGGCTCGCCTTGGGCGCGCAGGGGCACGCCTTGGTAGGTGCTCGGGAGCATGCCGCTGCTCCACAGCGAGGCGCCGCCGCGCGGACCGCGCGGGCCGCTCTGCAGGACGACGAAGCCGGGAAGGTCGGCGCATTCGCTGCCGAGTCCGTAGGTCATCCAGGCGCCCATGCTGGGACGGCCGAAGAGGCCGCTGCCCGTGTTCATGAACAGTTTGGCCGGCGCGTGGTTGAAGAGGTCGGTCTTGCAGGTCTTGACGAAGCACAGCTCGTCGGCGACCGAGGCGGTGTGCGGGAGCATGTCGCTCACCCAGGCGCCGCTGGCGCCGTGCTGCTTGAACTTCTTGTCGTGGCCGAGGAGGTTCACGCGGTGGCTCGAGCCCATGAACGCGAAGCGTTTGCCTTCGATGAAACTGGCCGGGATGGGGTGGCCGTTGAGTTCGTTGAGCTTCGGCTTGTGGTCGAAGAACTCCAGCTGGCTGGGGCCGCCGGCCATGAAGAGGTAGATGATGCTCTTGGCCTTGGGCTTATGGTGCGGCGTCTTGGGCGCGAGCGGATCGGCCGAAGGCGCCGGCTTGTCCTGGGCGAGCAGCGAGGAGAGGGCGAGCGAGCCGAGGCCGACGCCGCAGTCGCGGAAGAAGTGGCGACGGGTGCGGTCGCGCAGGCGGAGAAGGTCAGTCACGGGTGATGGTCTCGTCGAGGTTGAGGAGGGCGCGCGCGGCCGAGAGGGGGTCGAGCGGCCTGAGGACGGCGAGTTCGGCGGGCTCCGGCCGGCGGGAGGTGCAGCGCACGAAGGCGGCGGCGAGGCCTTCCTTCTTGATCACGCCGGCGAGCGCCTGCGCGGCCTCGAAGAACGCCGGATCGTTGAGCAACGTCAGGGCCTGCAAGGGCGTGTTGCTGCGGTTACGGCGGGTGCAGGAGGCGAGGCCGTCCGGGGCGTCGAAGACCGCGAAAGCCGGCGGCGGGGTCACGCGGTAGGTGAACGTGTAGAGGCCGCGGCGGGTGCGGTCCGCTCCCTTGCTGGTGTTCCAGGCGCGCTTCACCTGTCCGAGCGACATCACGCCGTCGGGGATGGGCGGATAGACGGGCGGGCCGCCGACCTTCTGCGTGAGGATGCCGCCGGCGACGAGCGCGGAGTCGCGGACAAGTTCGGCGTCGAGGCGTAGGCGGGTCTGTCGGGCGAGCAGGCGGTTGTCCGGGTCCTTGGCGGTCAGGTCCGAGCGGTTCGCGGAGTCACGACGATAGGCGCGCGTGTGCACGATCGTGCGGTGGAGGGACTTCAGGCTCCAGCCGCGTTCGACGAATTCCATCGCCAGCCAGTCGAGCAGTTCGGGATGGGAGGGCGGCGTGCCTTGCGAGCCGAAGTCGTTCTCGGTCTCGACGATGCCCCGGCCGAAGTAGGCCTGCCAGACGCGGTTGGCGATGACGCGGGCGGTGAGCGGGTTGTCCTTGGACGCGATCCAGCGGGCGAGGTCGAGGCGGTTGACCGGACCTTGGTCGGGCTTGAAGGCGTGGAGCACCGAGAGGACGCCGGGCGTGACCTCCTCGGCGGGGCGGGTGAAGTCACCGGCGGTCAGCAGGTGCGTCCTGCGTGGCTCGACGCGCTCCTTGAGCACGAGCGTCGTCGGCGCGGCGTCGCGCAGGTCGGCGGCGTCCTTGGCGCGTTTCTGCAGGGCCTTGAATTCCTTGTCCGCGCCGCCCGGGCTGGCGGCGAAGAGGGCGGCGCGCTCGGCGACGCTCCGTTTGGCGGCGGGCTTGCGCAGGGCGGCCTTGGCCGGGCCGGAAAGCTTGGCCGAGGTCGCCTTGGTCAGGCCGCTTTCCCAGGTCTGCACGGTGGCCTGATGCTGATCCATCCAGGCGGCCAGCGCCTTGTCGGCTTCGCGCGCGGCGGCGGCGAGCTTGGCTTCGTCGCGGGACGGGTCCGAGACCTTCATCGCGGGTTCGTCCTGGTTGTTGAAGAAGGCGAACATCCGGTAGAACTCCTTCTGCGTGACCGGATCGAACTTATGGTCGTGGCACTGGGCGCAGCCGACGGTGAGGCCGAGCCAGACGGTGCCGGTGGTGCCCACGCGGTCGAAGACGCTGTCGATGCGGAACTGCTCCACGTCGATGCCGCCTTCTTGGTTGATGGGTGTGTTGCGGTGGAAGCCGGTGGCGACGCGCTGCGCTTCGCCGGCGTCGGGCAGGAGGTCGCCGGCGAGCTGCTCGACCGTGAAGCGATCGAAGGGCAGGTCAGCGTTGAGCGAGCCTACGACCCAATCGCGGTATTTCCAGATGCTGCGCGGGGCGTCGATCGAGTAGCCGTTGCTGTCGGCGTAGCGGGCCTGGTCGAGCCACCAGCGGCCCCAGCGTTCGCCGTAGGCGGGCGAGGCAAGCAGGCGTTCGACGGCGGCGGCATAGGCCGCCTGTGGGTCTTTGGCGCGGGCTTTCAGGAACGCGTCGAGTTCGGCCGGCGTGGGTGGCAGGCCGGTGAGGTCGAGCGAGACGCGACGAAGGAGCTTATCCGGCGAGGCTTCGGGCGAGGCGGTCAGGCCCGCTTCCTTGAGGCCTCGGTCAATGAGGGCGTCGATCGCGGCGGGACCTTGCACCTTGAGCGTCGGGCGGACCGGGGCGGTGAAGGCCCAGTGCGGTTCGTAAGGCGCGCCTTCCTCGATCCAACGACGGAGGGTCGCCAGCTGCTTCGCGGTCAGCTTGGGCTTATGCGCCTCGGGCGGAGGCATGACTTCCTCCGGATCCTGGGAGAGCAGTCGCTGCCAGAGTTCTGACTTCGCGGGGTCCCCCGGGATGATCGCGCGGACGCCGTCGTGGTCGGCCAAGGCGCCTTCGCGGGTGTCGAGGCGGAGGTCGGCCTTGCGGTGCTTGGGGTCGAAACCGTGGCACGAGAAGCACTGCTCGGAAAGGATCGGGCGGATCTCCCGGTTGAAGGATACCTTGGCGTCCGCCCGGGAAGAACAGGCGAGCGCGAAAGCGAGCAGCAGGGCGGGGCGGACCATTGCCCTGAATCAAGCCTTCGGTCCCGTTTTTGCAACACCAGCGGAGGTATGTGGCAGGAGTTTTCGACGGAAGGACGAGAAAGGGATGATCCGAGCCGATGGCTTGCGGACAGCGGGAGGCATGACGGACCCCTTGTCGCGGATCGGCCTCTTCAGGCCAGGATTTCCCGCACCACCCGGCCGTGCACATCCGTCAGGCGGAAATCTCTTCCGGCATGGCGGTAGGTGAGCTTTTCGTGGTCGAGTCCGAGGAGATGGAGGAGGGTGGCGTGCCAGTCGTGGATGCTGACCTGGCCGGCTACGGCTTCGTAGCCGTAGTCGTCGGTGACGCCATGCCGTGCGCCGGCTTTGACGCCGCCGCCGGCCATCCACATGGTGAAGGCCTTCACGTTATGATCGCGTCCGTCCTGGCCCTCGGCGTGGGGGGTGCGGCCGAACTCGCCGCCCCAGATGACCAGGGTGTCCTTCAACAGGCCGCGTGATTTGAGGTCGGTGAGGAGGCCGCGGAGCGGGAGGTCGACGGCGGCGCAGCTCGCGGGCAGGGCGTCGCCGAGGTTGAAGTGGTGATCCCAGTCGCCGTGGTTGATTTCGACGAAGCGCACGCCTGCCTCGACCATGCGGCGGGCGAGCAGGCACTTGCGTCCGAAGTCGTCAGTGACCGCATCTCCGATGCCGTAGAGCTTCTTGGTGGCGGCGCTCTCTTTTCCGAGGTCCATGACGCCGGGCATCTCGCCTTGCATGCGGTAGGCGAGTTCGAAGGACTCGATGAGTCCGTCGACCTGCGGGTCGTGCTGCTCGCGGCGGAGCTTGGATTCGTTGAGCGTGCGCACCAGGTCGAGTCCGGCGCGTTGCGCGTCGCCGGACTGGGCGGACTTCAGGTTGGCGACCTGCGCTTGGGCGATGGGACGTTTTTCCACGCCGATGCGCGTGCCTTGATGTCTGGCCGGCAGAAACGCGCTGCCGTAGTTCTGCGCTCCGCCGAGGCCGCTGGGCGGCGAGAGGGTGATGAAGCCGGGCAGGTTTTCGTTCAGCGAGCCGAGGCCGTATTGCGTCCAGGCGCCGAGGGAGGGACGGACGAACTGCGAGCTGCCGGTGTGCATCCGTAGGTAGGCCTGCGGATGCGCGGGCACGTCCGTCTGCATGCCGTGGAGAAAGCAGAGCTCATCCGCGCAGGTGGCGAGATGTGGGAAAAGCCCGGACATCCAGTGTCCGCTTCGGCCGTGCTGGGAGAACTTCCAACGCGATCCGAGCAGCTGGGTGCCGGGACGCGGGCCGGGCTTGCCGGTGTCGGCGTTCAGCTTGGGTTTGTAGTCGAAGGTGTCGACATGGGAGGGGGCGCCTCTCATGCAGAGGAAGATGACCCGTTTCGGGGATTTGGCCGCGGCCCCGGAGGCGAGCGCGGAGAGACCGAGCCAGCCGAAACCGAGCGAGCTGGTTTGCAGGAAACGACGACGGTTCATGGAGGGCGATGGGTTCAGTTGATGAACAGGAAATCGGCGCTGGAGAGCAGGGCGCGGCAGATGGTGACCCAGCTTTCGCGGGAATCGCCCAGCCGGCGTGCGGCGGCGGTCTCATCGGGGTGCGGCGCCCGTCCGAAGGCGAGGCGGCAGGCGAGGTCGAAGCGTTGGTCGAACCCCGGACGACTCATGACGCGCGAGGCCATGGCGCCGGCCGCTTCGCTGACGAAGGCGCTGTTCATGAGGTACAGGGCCTGCGGTGGCACGATGGTGGTCTCGCGCGCGCCGCGGACGATGCTGGGGTCGCTGAAATCGAAGAGGGCGAGCGCCTCGGACTGCACGGTGCGGGCGACGGGGAGGTAGAGGCTGCGATGCCGGCCATTCGCGGTCTCGATCGCTTCCTCCTCGAGGACGCGGAAGCGCTCGCCGCCGACGGGGCCGTCGCCGGCCAGGGCGATGACGGACCCCCGCGGCGGGGTGAGGTCGATCTGTCCGCTGATGGCGAGCATGCAGTCGCGGATGGTCTCGGCGTCGAGCCGACGGGCGTTCATGCGCCAGAACAGGCGGTTGTCCGGATCGGCGAGGTGGCGGGGCTCGCTGTGCATCGTGTCGAGCTGATACACGTTGCTGGTGACGATGCGCCTGATGAGCTTCTTGAGGCTCCAGCCGTCGTCGATGAACTGCTGGGCGAGGTGGTCGAGCAGCTCGGGGTGCGTGGGGGCGGCTCCGCTGGCGCCGAAGTTGTCGACGGTCTCGACGAGGCCTTTGCCGAAAAGCCAATGCCACACGCGGTTCACGGTGACCCGGGCGGTCAGGGTGTTCTCCCGGGAGGCGATCCATTCCGCCAGCTGCAGCCTTCCGCTGCTGCCGGCGGGGATCCTGAGCTGCTTTCCTCCTCCGAGGATCTCCGGCAGGCCTCGCGTCACGGCGGCGGCTTCGTTCTCGATGCTGCCGCGGATGAACAGCGGGCTGTCCGCGATGGCGAGGAAGCCGCTGTCCGCGCGGCGGCTGGCGTTCGGGCCGCCGATCCCCGGCTTGCGGCGGTCGGTGGCAGGCGCGGCGAGGGGTTTGTCCAGTACGCCCATGATCTTCGGCTTCAAGGTGCCGTCCGAACGGAAGGCGCCTATCTCCATCTCGATCTTTTTGGCCTCGGTGATGAGGCGGACCACGTCGAAGCCGGTCATCTCCGCTCCGCCGCCGCTGCGGGCGCCGGGGCGGCGTGAGGCGAGGGCCTGGTCACGCTGGGCGGCGAGTTTCTCGAGCTGCGTGCTCTTGCGCTGCCAGGTCTGCGGGTCCATCTTCCGCGGCACGGTGGCCAGCCCGGCGGCGTCGGGCGCCTCGATGAGGCTGGAGGCGTTTCGGGCACGCACGCCGCCGGCCGTGCCGAACCGGGTGTCCGTGCTCAGGAAGATCCCGGCCACCGCGGTGTAGTCGCGCTGGGAGATGGGGTCGAACTTATGGTCGTGGCAGCGGGCGCACGAGAGGGTCACGCCGAGGAAAGCCTGCGACACGGCGTCGATCTGCTCGTCCGCGAGGTCCACGGCGAACTGGCGCGGGTCGGTGCCGTTGAGCGACTTCGCGCCGATGGCGAGGAATCCCGTGGCGATGAGGTTTCGGGCCCGTTCCGCCTCGCCCTTGCTCGGCAGCAGATCCCCGGCGAGCTGCTCACGGATGAACCGATCGAAGGGTTTGTCAGCGTGGATCGAGTCGATCACGTAGTCCCGATAGCGCCAGGCCTCGGGCAGGGTGACGTTCACGTCGCCGCCGGTCGTCTCGGCGTAGCGGGCCACGTCGAGCCAGTGCCGCGCCCAGCGTTCCGCGAACGCGCGGCTGTCGAGCAGGCGGTCCAGCAATCCGTCGGTGACGACTTCGTCGCCCGGCGGCAGGCCGGTGAGGTCGAGGTACAAGCGGCGCACGAGCGTGGCGGAGTCCGCGCGGCCTACGGGCTCGAGTCCTCGGGCCTCCAGTTTGGCGAGGATGAAGCGGTCGATGTCCGTTCTGGCCCAGGCGGTGTTCTTCGTCGCCGGCACCTTCGGCCGCGAGATGGGCTGATAGGCCCACCAGCCCTTGGCGGCCATGCCGTCGTACTTCTTGGCGGCGGCCCCGCCTTCCCGCGGATCGGCCGCGCCGGTGCGGACCCATGTCTCGAAGTCCGCGATCACGGACGCGGGCAGCTTCCCTCCCTTGTTTTTCGGAGGCATGCCGGTGTCGGGGTCATGCCATCGGATGGCTCCTATGAGCACGCTTTTTTCGGGATCACGCGGCACCACCGCAGGCCCGGTGTCGCCGCCCGTGCGGATGCCCTCGCGACTGTCCAGCAGCAGGCCGCCCTTCGCTTTGCCGGACTCGACGGAGTGGCAGCCGTAGCATTTCTCCGCCAGCACGGGACGGATCTTCGCCTCGAAGAAGTCGTGCTCCGACGCCGCGGCGGCGGAGGCGATCAGGAGGAGGGCGATCTGCGGCTTCACGGGTCTATGATGAGTCGAAACGTCATCATTACAACTCCGCCTTCGTCGGAGTCGCGTGGTCCCGGTTCAGGCCAGGATCTCGCGGACCACCCGGGCGGGCTGGTTGTTCGTCAGGGTCAGGGCGGCGCCGTTGCGCTTGAAGGCGAGCTTGTCGTGGTCGAAACCGAAGCAGTCGAGCATCGTGGCGTGCCAGTCGTAGTGGTTGACCACGTCCTTGACGGCATGGTGGCCCCATTCGTCGGTCTCGCCGTAGGTCAGGCCGCCCTTGAAGCCGCCGCCGGCCACCCACTGGCTGAAGCCGTAGGTATTGTGGTCACGGCCCCACTTGGCCTCGCCGGCGTCGTTCTGGAGGACGGGCAGGCGGCCCATCTCGCCGCCCCAGTGCACGATCGTGCTGTCGAGGAGGCCGCGTTGCTTGAGGTCGGCCACGAGGGCCGCGCTCGGACGGTCGGTGGCGGCGCAGAGGGCGGGGAGCGCTGACTTGATGGAGCCGTGGTTGTCCCAGCTCTGGCCTTGGTTGAGGACCTGCACGTAGCGGACGCCGCGTTCGACGAGCCGACGGGCGATCAGGCAGCGTCGGGCGTAGTCGTCGCACTCCTTGCGGCCGACGCCGTAGAGTTCGAGGACGTGCTTCGGCTCGGACGAGATATCGAACGCCTCCTTGGCGGCCAGCTGCATGCGGCCGGCGAGTTCGTAGCTCTGGATGCGCGCCTGGAGGTCGGTCTCGCCGGGATGGTTGGCCGCGTGCTCGGCGTTCATCGCGCGGAGCAGTTCCATCTGCCGTTCCTGCGGCTTGCCTTGGAGGGCGGCGGGCGGATCGAGGTTCAGGATGTGCGGGGCGGTGGCGCGGACGAACGTGCCTTGGTAGATCGAAGGCAGCCAACCGTTGGACCAATGCTGGTTCGCGAAGGTGGGCAGCCCGGAAGGGTGCCCCATCACGACGTAGGCGGGCAGGTCCTTGGTCTCGCTGCCGAGCGCATAGGTCACCCAGGCTCCCATGGTCGGGTTCCCCGCGGTGATGCGGCCCGTCTGCACGGCCAGCATGCCTTGGAGATGGTTGTTCACGCCCGACTTCATCGAGCGGATCAGGCAGATGTCGTCGGCGACGCCGCCGAGGTGCGGCAGCAGTTCGCTGAGCTCCATCCCGCACTTGCCGTGACGGGAGAACTTCCAGAACGACCCCAGCACCTTGGCCGAGGCCTGCGCGACGTTGTCGTATTTGATGTCGCCGGGGAATTTCTGGCCGTGCCACTTCGTCAGCATCGGCTTGGGGTCGAAGAGATCCATCTGCGACGGGCCGCCCATCATGAAGAGCGAGATCATCGCCTTGGCCTTGGCCGGGCGGGGCGGCTGCTTGGGGAGCAGGTCGAAGACCTCGTTGCCGAGGAGCGGTTTGACCGGGGCGGCGAGCAGGCCGTCCTGGCGGAGCAGCGTGGCGAGGCCGAGCATGCCCAGACCGAAGCCGCCGGCTTCGAGGAAGTGGCGTCGGGAGCAGAGACCGTTGGGCAGCTTAGTCGACATGGAGGAAGCGGTTGGTGGCGAGGAGGACCTGACAGAGCGAACCGAGCGCCTCGACGCGGACGTCCTGGGTGGTCGCGACGGGGGCGGGGAAGGTGGGTTGCGGCGCGGCTTTCTTGGAGGTGGACTTCACCTTGACCGGTTTGACCTTGAGGGAGGCGTCCGCGACGGGTTTGGCGGGCTTGAGCTTGGCGAAGTGCTCGGTCTGTTCGGCCAGCAGGCGATTGAAGTCGGCCAGCTCCTTGGCCGACGGCTCGCGTCCTTGGGTGAGGACCCACGCGGCGCGCACCTGGGCGTTCTCATCAGCCGGGTGCTCCTTGATCACGCGGGCGGCGAGGTCCTTGGCGCGTTCGATGACGAACTCGTCGTTCATGAGGAAGAGCGACTGCGGCGCGACGGTGGTGAGGTCGCGGCGTTCGCAGTTCGGATCCATGTTCGGCAGGTCGAACGTCGCCAACGCCGTGGCGGGGCCGCTGCGACGCTGCTGGAGATAGACGGAACGGCGGTAGACGGCGGGCGAGGAGGTGTCGACCTTGATGACGTCGCGGTTGGCGTTGCGGATCTCGACGCCGGGGATCATGCGGCCGTCGCCGGTCTTGCCGACGGTGACGGGTTCGCCGTACATCTCCGGGTTGAGCTTGCCGCTGACGGCGAGCATGGCGTCGCGGATGGTCTCGGCGTCGAGCCGGCGGATGCGGTAACGTCCGAACAGGGCGTTGTCCGGATCGGCCGCCTGGGCGGCGTCGTTGCGGGCGGACTGACGATAGGTCCGGCTCAGCATCATCTCGCGGTGCATCGCCTTGAGGCTCCAGCCGGTCTCGACGAAGCGGCCGGCCAGGTAGTCGAGGAGTTCCGGGTGTGAGGGGCGTTCGCCGAGCAGGCCGAAGTCGCCGGGGGTGTTGACGATGCCGCGTCCGAAGTGGTGCATCCAGACGCGGTTCATCAAGGCGCGGCCGACGAGCGGGTGATCGCCGGAGGTCAGCCACTTCGCGTAGGCGAGGCGGCGGCCGGTCGTGGGCAGCTTCGGGTCGTCGACGGGGATGACGGGATTGCCGAGGATGGAAAGTTCGCCTGGGGTCACGGCCTGGCGAGGCTGGGCGTGGTCGCCACGATGGTGGAGCTCGCTCTTCGGCGACGCATTGACGGGTTCGACGAGGACGCTCACGCGGCCTTCGACGGGTTTCTTCGCGCGGAGGGCGGTGGCTTCGGCGCGCTTGGCCACGACCTTGTTGTCCGCCGCCTTGTCATAGAGGTCCAAGCCGAAGGTCGCCTGCGCGGAGAAGTATTTCTTGATGAGAGCCGCCTGTTCCTTGGTGCGCTTCGCGACCGGCGTATTGCGGGCCACGCGGTAGGCGGCGCGCTCGGCTTCGGGGACTTCGAGGATCTTCTGCTCGAAGATCACGTCGAGGGCGTCCTTGTACATCTTGGCGGCCTCGGCGTCGATGGCCGCGGCCTGCTTCTCGATCTCGGCCGCCTTGGCCTTGTCGGCGGCGGTGTACAGCGAAGCGGTGCGTTGCGCGGGGGTCTGCCATTTCCGCCAATCCAGGGCCGGGTCGAAGACCGCGCGGAGGCGGAAGTAGTCGACCTGGCTGATCGGGTCGTAGCGGTGGTCGTGGCACTGCGCGCAGGCGACCGTGAGGCCGGTCAGCGAAGTCGTCACGATGCGGAGCGTATCGGCGATGCTCTGGTTCTTGGCCAAGGCGACGTCGGCGACCGTATCTCCGGTGCCGTCGGGTCCCAGGCGGAGGTAGGCCGTCGCCGTGAGGGCATCGATCTTCGACGGGTCGAGGACGGCCGCGGCGACGTTGGCGGCCGAGACCGCGTTCAGCTCATCGCCGGCGAGCTGTTCCTGGATGAAACGATCCCAGGGCTTGTCGGCGTTCAGGGAGCGGATGACGTAATCGCGGTAGCGCCAGGCGTACGGGCGGACCGAATCCGCGTCGGCGTAACCGTTGGTGTCGGCGTAGCCGGCGACGTCGAGCCAGTGGCGGGCCCAGCGTTCGCCGTACGCCGGAGAGGCGAGCAGCCGTTCGATGAGCTTGGCGTAGGCGTCGGGCGAGGCGTCAGCGACGAAGGCGACGGTCTCGGCAGGCGTCGGCGGCAGACCCGTGAGGTCGATCGTCGCGCGACGGATGAGCGTCGCAGGGTCAGCCTCGGGGGCGAAGTCGAGTTGCTTGGCCTGAAGTTTCGTGCGGACAAGCGCGTCGATGGGGCCGAGCTCGGGCTGATCGGCGAAGCGGGGTAGGGTCGGCTTCGTCACCGGCTGGAACGACCAGAAACTGCGGTCACGCTTGGAGACGTAAACGCCCGGGGGCAGGGGGCCGGCGGGTTCGTCTTCGGAGATCTTCGCGCCGGCTTTGATCCAGGCGGCGAGCAGGGCCAGCTGGTGTTCGGGCATCTTCTTGCCCTTCTTCGGCATCTCGCCGTCGCGGACGAGCGTCCAGAGGGCGCTCTTCTCCGGGTCGCCGGGCGTGAGCACGGGCGAACCGTCTTCGGTCTTCCCGTCCATGAACCGACGCAGGCGGAGGTCGACGCCGCCCTTGGGCTTCTCCTCCTCGCCGTGGCAGTGCGTGCAGTGCTCCTTGAGGATAGGGCGGATCTGCGTCTCGTAGTCCGGGCTTTCGGCCGCGTGCAGGCCCGCCGCGCCGACGAGGAGCGCGGCCAGTAGCATGGTGCGATGGATAAGATGGGAAGCCATGGATCCGAGGGGTCGGACGATGGTTTTCAGACATGCCATTGTCTCTTAGGTTCCAGTAATAAAACGGCGATTATCTGTCTTTTAGCGCAAGTCGTAGGCCGCCTCAGCGGCCCAGCTTTTCGCCGCCATGTTCCTTGATCCATTGACGGGAGAAATCCGCGCTGGGCATGCCCACGTCGAGCATGGTGTTGGCGAGGAAGATCATGTCGCTGATACGGCCCTCCTTGAGCCATTTCAGGCCCAAGTCGCATTGATGCTTCATCAGTTCCATGGAGACGGGCTTCTTGTTCTGGAAATCCCAGAGGTAGAGGCCGAGGGCGATCCGGGCCTTCTTGGGGGCGATCTTCTCGAGCGCGAGGAGGTTGGCTTCCAGCTCGGGGATCTCCGCGGAATCCCAGGTCCAGAGCGTGAGGACGTCGAACTCGCCAAGGAAGTCCGCGAGGGGCATGGCCGGTCGGCCGATGTGGGCGTCCGTGGCTTTCTTCCTCGGGATCGGTCGCACGAAGTCGTCCAGGAAGATGCCCCGGATGTTGGGGAATTCCCGCGCGAGCGAGAGGGTGGCGGGGAGTTCGCCCATCCCGCCCTCACCGCCGGCGCCGACGGTGGATCAGACCACACGGTCGAGAGGCTGGAAGGACGTGGCATACTGCTGATAGCTGGTCTTCCTCCGGTTGACCTGATCCGCAGGTACGGCCGGCAGGTTGTTGCTGCGGATGAAGAGCAGGTTCGGCACGCCCAGCCAGAAGGCCCCTTCGGCGGGCGTCATGCGGGAGCCGCCAGGCGCGAAGTCGTCGATATAGTGCTGCGTGTTGCCGTTCGGGGAGGCGGGGCTCTTCTTGTTGTTGCCGCCTTCGACGACGGTAAAGATCCACAGCCGGTCTCGGACGGTCTCGGAGGATGCCGTCGAGGGCGTCTGCGCGAGCATCGCCAGAGGCGAAATCAGCAGGGCTAGGCAGAGCCTGAGGCGGGGTTTCATGCGCCTACGACAACTGCATGGCATGAGAATCCCAGCCCTTACCTGAAAAGGGAACGATAACGGCTGAAAAAGACACTCCCTGTCTACTCGCGCAACATAGGCCCCTCATGAAGGAAGGTCGTCGTGGAAAGATAAATGTCCATGTCGGGCCCTCGGCTGCATCACCCCTTATGTAACGACTTGCTACCCCCGCATGGTTACGGCCGGTGCCTCTCCGGGCGCCGCTTATCCTGCGAAGGCAATCGTGACACCCTCCCCCCATACACACCCAAACCACAAGTAACATGAACAAAGCACTCACGATCCTCCTCGGCTGCCTCGCGCTGGCCGCCACCGCCCATGCGCAGGGCGCAGCCAAAGGAAAAGGCGACAACCAGCCCGACACCCCCGCCGATCTGCTCGCCAAGTATGACAAGAACGGCGACGGCATGCTCGACGCATCGGAACTCACGGCCTTGACCTCCGAGGACCGTGAGGCCCTCGAAAGGCATCGCCGGCATCACGGCCACCATGGACGAGGCAAAGGTGGTCCTGGACCTGGCGGCCCCGGACGTGGCAAAGGCGGCCCTGGGCCTGGAGGCAAGGGTGATGGTCGTGGCGATGACGCCGGTCGAGGTAAGGGTGGTCCCGGCGGCAAGGGTGATGGCCGCGGCGACGACGCCGGCCGTGGCAAAGGCGCCCCTGGTCCCGGCGGTAAAGGCGCTCCCGGCGGCAAGGGTAAGGCCAATTGACATTGACTCACTCCGTGCGCCGTGGCCGCATTTCCTTGCCGGCCACGGTGCTTCCGGTGGGAACGTCCGATGAGCCTCAACAACCAACAGATCACCGCGTGGTTTCTCGCCGACCGCCATCGCCTGATGGCGTTCATCTATGGGTTGCTGCGTGAGGCGCAGACTTCCGAGGACGTGTTCCAGGAGGTCTGGCTGAAGCTCCATGCCGAGCTCGAGAAGGGCGCCGTCATCCAGAATCCGCCGGCCTGGTGCCGCACGGTGGCGCGCAACCTCATCCTGATGCACTGGCGGACGAAGCAGAACTCGAAGGTCCGCGTGGACAGCACCCTCGTCGAGTTCCTCGATTGCGTCGAACAGGCGTTCGGGGAGGATGACGCAGCCAATAGCTCGGATCAGGATCGTCGCCAGGCCCTCGGCGAATGCCTGCGGGCTCTGCCGGAGAAGTCGCGTCAGATGCTGTCGCTCAGGTATGAGCAGGAACTTCCGCTCAAGGATGTCGCCGCCAAGGCGGGTCATTCCTGCGACGCCGTGATCAAGGCCCTCGTGCGACTGCGCCAGGCGCTGGGAGTCTGCGTGGAAAAGAAACTCAAACTCGGGGAACTCGGACTATGAGCCGTCTCGAAGAAATCCTCCTGAAGTGGCAGGACGGCTCGCTTACCGCCGATGAGCAGCGCGAGCTCAACACGCTGCTGGCCCAGCCGGAGGCCCGCCGTCAGCTGGTGCGCGAGCTGCGTTTCGACAACCTCGTCCGGGAGGCGCTGCGCGATCAGCAGGCTGCTTCCGTCGCGTCCGTGTCGGCGGAGCGTTTTGCTTCCGCCCCGCTCCGCGAGCCGGTGGCCGAACCGTCGTCCCCGTGGGATGAGATGTTTTCGTGGTTGCTGGGACGTCCGGTCCTCCGGCTGGCGTTGCCCTTGTTGGTCGTGGGCCTCGGCACTTGGTTTGCGCTGAGCCTTGACCCTGCGGCCAGCCTGACGCTTTCCGGTCAGAGTCGTTCGACCCTGGTCGAACGGAATGGCCGCAAGATTCCGGCTCCGGCCGATGGTTTCGTGCTCCGGGACGGCGACGGCATCGTCGTCGCCACGGGAGGCGTGGCGATCATCGGAGATGCTTCCCAAGGTTTCTCGTCGACACTCCTCGGACCTGCGGCGGTCACTTTCCGTTCCGTGGAGGCCGGCCCTCGGCTGAGCCTGCACCGTGGGGAGCTCCGCCTCTCTTCTTCCGCCGTCTCCGGACCGCGGGTCGAAGCCGGCGACACGGTAGCGCTCATCGATCAGGGAGCCATGACCCTCCGCGCGCAACCGGAGGGCGTCAGGCTCGAGGTCGAATCCGGCCGCGCCCGTTGGCAAAGGCTGGATGATGGCCGCGAACTGACCGTCGCCGAAGGATACTTCGCGCAGGCCGATCGCCGGCCCGGCTCCGAATTCGCCGTGACGCCGCTCATCCCGCGTCCATGGAACTCGCAGGACGTGGGGCCGACCGAAGCGCCTACGTTCGTCCGCTTCGAGGCGGACTCGGTGCGGCTTTCTTCCGCGGGTCGCGGTTCCGCCGGCGAGGCCGGTTCGCGCCGCTTCACCGGAGGCAAGGGGCATGGCGCGCGGCGTCAGGAGGGTGGCTTCCACTTCGTCTATCGTTCGATGCGAGGCGACGGTGAGATCGTCGCCCGCGTCGTCCCTGGGGCCGGCGCCGTCAACGGAGACGCGGGTCTGGTCGTCCGCCGCGACCTCACGGAGGATGCCCCGATGGCTTTCGTCGGCAATGCTTCCGGTCCGTCTGTTTCCCTGCGACGCGGGCCGCACGGCGGTCGTCAGCGAGCCAACGCCGCCACGGGCGACGAAAAGTCCGGCGGACCTTATTGGGTCAGGCTGGTGCGGAGAGGTGACACCGTCACCGCGTTCCGATCCAAGGACGGACGCGATTGGGCCGTGACCGGCAAAGAGACGCTCCCTCTCGCCGAGACCGCCTACGTAGGCCTGGCGCTGGCATCGGATGCGAGTGGCGCGGAAGTCGCCTTCGATCACATCAGCGTCACTTCCGTTCGTTGAGCGGATCGGGGGCGGGGCCGACGTCTGAACGATAGGCGTCCTCGATGGGCCGTCACCGCCTGGGTCGGCTGTTAAGGATGGATGAGATGGTATCTCAAGGCTTCAGCGGCCTGAAATATTCGACGTAGCCGATCATCATCTCGTCCACCGTCTGGCTGCCCCATCTGACCAGCTTGGTGGGGTCAGGGTTGGCCTTGTTGCCGGCGCTGTTGTCGAAGGCCGCGGTAATCTTGAGGGTGCTGCCCTTGGGGATGAGCTTGGGTTGCTTCAAGGCGTAGTGGAGCTGCCAGTTGAAGTCATAGCGCGGGATGTCCAGCAGGACCTCGTTCCGGCCGTCTGGGTAGGCGACTTCATAGCGGAAGCCGGCTCCCCGGGTATGCATGTGCGGCATGAAGCCGGTGACCGGCATGTCGAAAGGCACGCGTTGCGAATGCGTCTCGAGGTGCCGCGGCGCGCCAGGGGGAATCGCGAGGCGGACGTTGGCCAGGGGGGCGGTCCTTACCTCGAAGGATGGAGGATGCTTGGCGAAGATCAGTCCCATCTTCAGGCGTTCCTTCTTCGCCACGCCGCTGGGGGTGTAATGGATCTGGAAACTGACCTTGGCGCCGGCGGGAATCTTCCGGGCGAAACCTTCGGGGTAGGTCTTGGCGCCGTTGCCCGGGACGTAGATGGCCCAGTAGCCTTCCGAACCCTCGTCGGCCTTGCGGACGACCTCGCCTTTGGCGTGCACCCTTACGATGACGTGATGGACCACGTCGCGTTCGCTCGGCAGGATCTCATAGGCTTGGACCCAGCGGTCCTCGGTCAGTTCGGTCTCCACGATGTCGTTCGCATAGGGCATGAACCCCGTGGCTTTGATGTCATGGGCTTTGCTCAGCTGGACGATCAGGTCGGGCTTGCCGATGCTCCATTCGGCGGGGTAGGTGCGCTTGAGCGGAGCTTCGGCCGGGTCTCCGAGCGGACGGTCCTTGGAATCGATCCACGACAGCAGGTCTGCTTTGTCACGCGCCGAGAGGCTGCAGTCGTTGGCCCAGGGGTTCTTGGCGGCGTCTTTCTCCGGGGCCGCGAACCAGGGCGGCATGGTGCCCTCGGTGACCACGCGACGGATCGTCTTGGCGCGATCCTGGACCTCGTCGATGTCATCCAGCGGGAAAGGTCCGACGCCCCCGTCGCGGTGGCAGCCCACGCAGTTCTGCTGCAGGATGCGGGCGACGTCGCGATGGTACGTGACGGCCGTGGTGATCTGGCCGGCGGATTTCTCCGGCAGGTCGAGTTCACAGCCCGGCGCGGCGGTCGCCGGGACGGCCGGTGCCTCGCCTTTCAGGAAGGCGGCGATGGCCTCGTGGAGGTAACGGTGCTTCGGTGCGTCGAGGTTGTAGTTGATCCCGTATTGGTCGTCGAACGCCCCGCGGTAGACGAGCGTCCTCCGGCCATCGAGCAGGAAGACCTCGGTCGTGGTGCGGGCTTGGAGCGCTCCGGTGAGGAGCTTTTCCTTATCATGGACATAGGTCGCGGTGATGCCGGCGGCGGCGAGTTGGGCCTTGATCTCCTCCGGCTTCTCGCTGGCGAGTGGATTGACCAGCAATAACATGAGACCTTCTTTGCCCAGCTCTTTCTGAAGTTCGACGACGCCAGGCGCGTAACGCTTGCTGACCGGGCAGGTGGCGCTGGTCATGAGGATGACCGTTCCTTTCCGGCCGTCGCTCAGGCGGTGGGATTTGCCCGTGAGGTCCGTGAACGTCACGTCGGTGATCATGCGCCCGATGCCCAGCTCGCCCGGTTTCAGGATCTCGGGGCCGTTCGTGATCTTTCGGATGTCCTCCGGCTGGACCGAGGGCATCTCTCCGCTCGCTCCGTTCTTCTTGCCCGTTCGCCGGAGAGGGCTCTCTCCGGCCGTGTTCCCGGTCACCGCCTTGTACTCCGCCAGCGTGATGGCCCCGTCTTTGTCGGCATCGTAGCGCTGGAAGGCCGGTTTGCTCGGCAGTTCCTCGGAAGTCACCCGGCCGTCGCCGTCGCGGTCGAACTTCTGGAACACTGCTTCGGCGGATTGGGCCGACAGCGTTGCGCTGGAAGCAAGCATGACGGCCAGCAAGACACGTGATGCCGCGGCCGAATATCGTCGCGTGCCTTGGGCGGAGGATCGGTGTTCTCGCATCGGTTTCATGGTTTGAACCCCGTGGGCCTTCCGGAGTTGCCGCGCATCATGACGATCCTTCCGGGCCAACAAAAAAGGCCCGCCGGTGAGGGCGGGCCTTGAGGAGGCGATGGCTGGATTGCTTACTTCTTGGCGAGGTCGAAGCGGTCGAGCTCCATGACCTTGGTCCAAGCAGCGACGAAGTCCTGAAGGAACTTCTCCTTGGCGTCGGCGCTCGCGTAGACTTCCGCGAGGGCGCGGAGCTGCGAGTTGGAGCCGAAGACGAGGTCCACCGATGTGGCGGTCCACTTCACCTGGCCGGTCTTGCTGTCGCGGCCTTCGAAGAAGTGCTCGCAGATCTTCGCCTTCTCCCAGACCACGGACTGGTCGAGGAGGTTGACGAAGAAGTCGTTGGTCAGCGCACCGGGCTGCTTGGTCATCACGCCGAGGCCGGGGAAGCCGACGGTGGTGTCGAGCGCGCGCATGCCGCCGACGAGCACCGTCATCTCCGGCGCCGAGAGCGTCAGGAGCTGGGCGCGGTCGACGAGGTTCTCCGGAGCCGGGCGGTCGAGCTTGCGGCCGAGGAAGTTCCGGAAGCCGTCATGCTTGGGCTCGAGCACGCCCACGGAGGCGACGTCGGTCATCTCCTGGGTGGCGTCGGTGCGGCCGGGGTGGAAGGGCACCTTGACCGGCGTACCCGCCTTGGCGGCGGCGGCTTCGACGCCGGCGTTGCCGGCGAGAACGATCAGGTCGGCCATGGAGATCTTCTTGCCGCCCTTGGCGGAGGCGTTGAAGGAGGCCTGCACCTTCTCGAGGGCCGCGAGGACCTTGGCGAGTTCGGCCGGGTTGTTCACTTCCCAGTCCTTCTGCGGGGCGAGGCGGATGCGGGCGCCGTTGGCGCCGCCACGCTTGTCGCTGCCACGGAAGGTCGAGGCGGAGGCCCAGGCGACCGAGACGAGCTGCGAGTTTGAGAGACCCGTGGCGAGGACGGCCTGCTTGAGGCTATCCACGTCAGCGGCATCGACCAGCGGATGGTCGACGGCCGGGAGCGGATCCTGCCAGAGCTGGGCCGGGGGTACGAGCGGTCCGAGGCCGCGGACATAGGGCCCCATGTCGCGGTGGGTGAGCTTGTACCAGGCCTTGGCAAACGTCTCGGAAAAGTACGCGTGGTCCGCGTGGAACTTCTTGGAGATCTCGGCGTAGACCGGATCAAACTTGAGGGCGAGGTCCGTGGTGAACATCACGGGTGCGTGGCGCTTGTCCGGGTTATGAGCATCCGGGACGGTGCCTTGCGCATCCGCCTCCTTCGGTGTCCACTGGGTGGCACCAGCGGGGGACTT
>JAURFU010000029.1 GCA_030834165.1 Verrucomicrobiota bacterium | reverse complement strand
GACCTCGGCATCCCCTGCGTCATCGGCACGTCGACGCACAAGGAGAACCTCGCGCTGTCGTTCGAGCTCTTCGGCATCGGCCACTTCTTCGCCGGCGCGGTCGCCAGCGAGGACGTCACCAAGGGCAAGCCCGACCCCGAAGTCTTCCTGAAGGCCTGCGCCCTCGGCGGCGGCGACCCGGCTACCTCTTTCGTCTTCGAGGATTCCTTCTCGGGCCTCCAAGCCGGCCTGTCCGGCGGCTTCATCACGATCGCGCTCGCGACGACCAACACCCGCGAGCAGCTGGCGCCCGTCGGCGCCCACCGCATCGTGCAGGACCTCTCCGAAGTCGACCCGCGGTGGCTCGCCCGCGGACGTCTGGGCTGAGATGGAATTCCGCCTCAAATCCGACTACCGCCCGATGGGCGACCAGCCGGGCGCGATCGCCGCGCTCGACGCCTCCCTCCGCGCCGGCCACGGCCGCCAGACGCTCCTCGGCGTGACGGGCTCGGGCAAGACGTTCACGATGGCGAACCTGATCGCCCAGCAGCAGCGACCGGCGCTCATCATCTCGCACAACAAGACGCTGGCCGCCCAGCTCTACTCGGAGTTCAAGAACTTCTTCCCCGAGAACGCGGTCGAGTATTTCGTCAGCTACTACGACTACTACCAACCGGAGGCCTACGTGCCGGCGACGGACACGTTCATCGAGAAGGACTCGGCCATCAACGAGGACATCGAGCGCCTGCGCATCAGCGCGAGCAGCGCCCTGCTCTCCCGCCGCGACGTCGTGGTGATCGCCTCGGTCTCCTGCATCTACGGCCTCGGCTCGCCCGAGGACTTCCTGGCCGCGATGATCTCCCTCAAGGCGGGCATGACGCTGCGCCGCGACGAGCTTCTGGCGAAACTGGTGGCCAACCAATACGTCCGTAACGACGCCATCCTCGAGCGCTGCAACTTCCGCGCCCGCGGCGAGACGATCGACGTCTGGCCGGCCTACATGGAGTCGGCCATCCGCCTGGAGTTCTGGGGCGACACGCTCGAGGCCATCCGCGAGCTCGACCCGGTGAGCGTGAAGCCGGGCAGGCAGCTCGAGAAGTTCGACCTCTACCCGGCCAACCAATACGTGATGGCCCCGGGCCGCGTGAAGGCCGCCGGCGACGCGATCCGCGCCGAACTCGAGGAGCGCGTGGCCTATTTCGAAAAGAACAACCGCCTCGTCGAAGCCCAGCGCATCCGCATGCGCGTCGAACACGACCTCGAGATGCTCCGCGAGACCGGCTTCTGCCCGGGCATCGAGAACTACTCGATGCACATGTCCGGCCGCCGCCCCGGCGAGCGCCCGCACTGCCTCCTGGACTTCTTCCCGGAGGACAAGCTGGTCTTCATCGACGAAAGCCACGTCTCGGTCTCCCAGATCGGCGGGATGTATCACGGCGACCGCGCCCGCAAGGAGCGCCTCGTCGAATTCGGCTTCCGCCTGCCCTCCGCCCTGGAGAACCGACCGCTGCGCCCGGAAGAGTTCGACGAACTCGTGGATCAGGCGGTCTACGTCTCGGCCACCCCGGCGCCCCACGAATACAAGGTCTCCGCCGTCATCGCCGAACAGGTCATCCGTCCGACCGGCCTGCTCGATCCGATCATGGAGGTCCGTCCGATCGCCGGCCAGGTCGAGGACATCATCGGCGAGGCCAAGGCCGTCGCCGCCCGCGGCTACCGCACGCTCGTCACGACGCTCACGAAGCGGATGTCCGAGGACCTCGCCCACTTCATGCGGGACAGCGGCCTGAAGGTCGAATACCTGCACTCCGACATCGATGCGATCGAGCGCGTCGAAATCCTCCGCCGCCTGCGCGCGGGCCACTTCGACGTCCTCGTGGGCGTCAACCTCCTCCGCGAAGGCCTCGACCTCCCGGAAGTCGCTCTCGTCGGCATCCTCGACGCGGACAAGGAAGGTTTCCTCCGCAGCGAGACAAGCCTCATCCAGACGGCCGGCCGCGCCGCCCGCCACCTCGAAGGCAAGGTGCTGCTCTACGCCGACGTGATGACGAAGTCGCTCACCCGTGCGCTGACCATCTGCGGCGACCGTCGCAAGCGCCAGGAAGCCTACAACACGAAGCACGGCATCACGCCGAAGAGCACGCAGCGCAAGATCGAGGAAAGCCTGGTCGAACTCGAGGCCGACGAGGCCCTCGCGGTGGCGGAAGGCACGGACGACCGCGACATCGCCCGCGTGCTGGCGGACATGGAAGCCGAGATGCTCGCGGCGGCGGACGAACTGCAGTTCGAGCGCGCGGCCACGCTGCGCGATCAGATCGAAGCCCTGCGCACCGGCAAGCCGGCTGCGCCGAAGCGCTCCAAGGGCCGGCGCTGATCAGCCGAAGCGGCGGGTCAGGTCGGCGTCCGTCCACTCGACATACGTCCTACGTCCGCGCGGGCAGGTTCCCGGCTGGGCGGTGCGGAAGAGCGCTTGGACGAGCTCCATGAGTTCGGCGTCGGAAAGGCTGTCACCCTTACGGCGGGCTTTGTTGACGGCGAGCTTGGCGAGGGCGTCGTAAGCCAGCGAGGGCCGGCCGAAGTCGCCTTCGCGGCGGGCCATCTCGGCGAGCAGGTCGCGCACGAAAGCCAGGGCCTGCTCGGGCTCAAGCCATGCGGGCAAGGCTTGGATGCGCCAGAAGTTGCGGCCGTATTCCTCGAAGTCGAAACCGGCGGACGTCAGCAGCGGCAGACGCTCCTTGAGCACCGCGGCGGGCAGCGGCTCGAGCTCGATGCTCAACGGGACGAGCAACGGCTGGCTGACCGGCTTGTGCGCGGTGAACTGCGCGAGGATGGATTCGTAGAGCACGCGCTGGTGCGCGGCGCCGAGATCGAGGACGGCGAGTCCGGTGGGCGTCTCGAAGACCGCACGCTCCTCGCGGAGACGAGAAAGCAGGCGCCAGCCGAGGCGGACCGCCGGCGCATGGGCGGGCGAGACCGGCGCGGGGGAGTTCGGCGGCACATACGCGGACGCCGGACCGGGCGGAGGCACGGCGCCGCTCACGCTGGGTACGTCGACGGCGAGAGGAGTGACCGGCGCGACCGCCGGAACCGTTTCCGCTGGCAGGCCTTCGTCGCCACGGGCGCGCAGGACCGCGAGGACGGACTCGATGAGGAAGTTGCGGACCTTGGCCTCGTCGCGGAAACGCACCTCGCGCTTGGCGGGATGGACGTTCACGTCGACCCACGCCGGATCCATCTCAAGGAAGACGAACGCGAGCGGATAACGTCCCTTCGGAATCAAGGTGTGGTAGCTCTCCGTCAGCGCGAAGGCCATCGTGCGGCTGTCGACCGGGCGGCCGTTGACGACGGTCACGAGATCCTGACGGGTGCCACGGCTCACACCGGGCTTGCCGAGCAGGCCGCTGAGACGCATGCCCGGGCGCTCGAATGCCGGCATGATCGTGACCTCTTCGGCCACCTGACGCCCCCAGATTTCGCGGACACGGTCGAGGAGCGGCGCATTGCCCGGCGAACGGAAGATCTCCCGGCCATCCTCGCGGAGCAGGAAACCGACCTCGGGATGCGCGATCGCGTAGAGGCGGACCAATCGGACGATGTGCGCGGCCTCGGTCTCGTCGGACTTCAGGAACTTCAGACGCGCCGGAACCGGGTGGAAGAGGTTGGCGACTTCGATGCGCGTGCCCGGGGCCATCCCGTGGTCGCGGCGGTGGACAAGCTTGCCGCCGTTGACGGCGATCTCCGTGCCCGAGGGCGCGGAGGCCGGACGGGTCTGCATCGTGAAGCGGGCCACGCTGGCGATGGAAGGCAGCGCCTCGCCGCGGAAGCCGAAGGTCGCGATGCGGTCGAGGTCCGCGGCCAGCTGGATCTTGCTGGTCGCATGGCGCTCGAGGCTGAGCAGGGCTTCGTCGCCCGTCATGCCCTTGCCGTCATCCTCGACGATCATGCGGGCCTTGCCACCGCGGGAGAAGTCGACGGTCACCCGGCGGGCGCCGGCGTCGAGGGAGTTCTCCAGCAGCTCCTTGATGACCGCGGCCGGGCGTTCCACCACCTCGCCGGCGGCGATCTGGTTGGCCACGGTCGGCTCAAGGATGCGGATGGTCGACATGGTCAGGCAGGCCCCGGCACGGACCGTCCGGAGGGACGGCCAGGAGCGCGGCTGGGGCGGACGGAAGGCACCGGGAGACCTTTGCCCTTAGCCCCCTCCCCTGCAAGTCGAACGGCTTGGAAACGGTCTTTGTTGCACCCGGCCGAAGGATGCCAACCTTGCTGGCGTGTCGAACCGACTGGCCCACGAAAGCTCCCTGTATCTCCGCCAGCACGAGGCCAACCCCGTGCATTGGTGGCCCTGGTGCGCCGAGGCCTTCGAGGAAGCCAAGGCGAAGAACAAGCCGGTCCTGGTGTCGGTCGGCTACTCGTCCTGCCACTGGTGCCACGTCATGGCCCGCGAGTCGTTCGAGCAGCCCTGGGTGGCCGACCTGATGAACCAGCATTTCGTCTGCATCAAGGTCGACCGCGAGGAGCGCCCGGAAGTCGACAAGCTGATGATGGACGCCGTGCAGATGATCCAAGGCCACGGCGGCTGGCCGCTCAACTGCTTCTGCCTGCCGGACGGACGCCCCTTCTTCGGCGGCACCTATTTCCCGCCCGAAGACCGCGGACACGGCCAGGTGCCTTGGCCGCAGCTGCTGATGCGCGTCTCGGATTTCTATCACCGCAACAAGTCCGAGCTCGCCGCCAACGCCGACGCCATCGCGCAGAACCTGACCCACCTGACCCGCGCTCCGGATGCGGACGGCCGCGCGCCCTCGCCGGACGACCTCGTGGCCGCCGCCCGCCGGATCTGCGAGCAGCACGACGACACCTACGGCGGCTTCGGCGCCGCGCCGAAGTTCCCGTCTCCGCACACGCTCAACCTGCTGCTCGGCCTGCGGGGCGCCGCGACCGTCGAAGCCGACCGCGCCCTCGCGACGCGCATCGACGCCGTCCTGACCATCACGCTCGGCGCCATGGCCCGCGGCGGCCTCTTCGACCAGGTCGGCGGCGGCTTCCATCGCTATTGCGTCGACCGCGACTGGACGGTGCCGCACTTCGAGAAGATGCTGTATGACAACGCCCAGCTCATCGGCACCTACGCCGAAGCCTGGGCGCGTTATCGCGACCCGCTCTACGCCGATGTCTGCGCCGAGACGGTCGGCTGGCTGCTGCGCGAGATGCGCACCGCCAACGGGCTGTTCGCCGCCTCGCTCGACGCCGACACCGACCACCACGAAGGCACGACGTACGTCTGGACGGCCCCGGAAGTGGCCGCCGCGCTGGGCGACGAGGCCTTCCCGTTCGCGCAGGCCTACGGCCTCTCGGACAAGGGCAACTTCGAAGGAAAGAACATCCCGAAGCTCAAAGGCGACCATGCGGCCCGGCAACGTTTCGCCCCGGCCCGTGCCAAGCTCCTCGCGATCCGTGACCGCCGCCCGCAGCCCGCCCGCGACGACAAGAACCTGCTCAGCTGGAACGCCCTGCTCGTCGGCAACCTCGCCAAGGCCGGCTGGATCTTCGGCCGCAAAGACTGGGTCGAGCTCGCGCTCGAGACCGAGGCCGCGCTTTGGACCCGCTTCGCCCGCGAAGACGGCGCCCGACTGCTCTCCGTCGCGCACGGCGACAAGACCACCCTCGACGGCAACCTCAGCGACTTCGCCTGGTTCGCCGAAGCCGAACTCAGCCTCGCGGCCTACGCGCCTTGGGCGCGTCCGGGGACGGCGCATCCTTACGCCGCCCGCGCCGAGAACCTCCTGCTCGCGTCGCTCCGACGCTTCGGCGATCCGCATGCCGTCGGCGCGTTCGTCGTGCCGGCCGAGCGCGACGACCTCTCCGTCCGCCAGAAGGACTGGTTCGATAACGCGGTGCCCGCCGGCAACTCCTCCCTGCTGCATGGCTTCGGTCAGATCCAGATGCTTTCCGGCGATCCTCGCTGGGCGCGGGAGTTCGCCGACCTCTCGACCGCCTACGGCGGACTCTGCAAGAACGTGCCCAACGGCGTCGCCCATGCCTTGGACGGCATCGCCCGTTTCGCCCTCGGCCATGCGACGATCAAGGCCGCCGGCGGCTGGGATGAACTGCGCGATGCCCTGAACGGCGATGAAAAGACCGGACCTCACGCCCGCCCCTACCGGCCCGTCTTCCTCCTGCCGACGCCCGCGGCGACCGGTTTCGCTGTCTGCGTAGGCCAGACCTGCCTCGCGCCCGTCCAGACCGCCCAGGAGGCCGCCGCGAGCCTCTGACGGCCAATCCGCTCTTGCCCGCCCCGAGGGGAGCAGGAACATCCTGACAGGCATGTCAGCCGACCCCCATTACGTCTACGGCCAAGGGCAGAGCTCGCGCTCGAGCTACCCCATCCTGCTGGGGATGGTGACGGTCGAGGTGATCGGCTACCAGGAGCGTCGCTACCGCCCCAACTGGCGGCGGCTCGGCATGCTCTTCCCGGTTTTCCTGCTGTTGCTCTGGGTGGCGCTGTCCGAGGCCAACTACTTCAAGGAGCGGTACATGAACGGCATCCCGACGACGCGACGGGCCGACATGTATCTCTACCTGCCGGACGCCCTCGCGAACTCGGCCGCCAACCTCTTCCTCGGCAAGGAACAGGCGCGGCTCCGCGAAAGGGCGAAGCTGCTGACGGCGAAGGATTCCTACGGCCGCTCCGCGCACCTCTACCGCAAGGGCGAATACTACGTGAGCGTCGCCAAGGAAGCGCTCGCGCGCCGCGACTACGCGGAGTTCTCCCGTTACATCGGCACGGGCGCGCAGCTCAGCCCCGCGAACCTCGAAGCCCAGCGTCTCTGCGCCGACCTGTTCTTCGCCTTCCAGCGTCCGCTCGACGCCTACCAGCTGCTCGAGGAGTCCCTGGTCTTCGCCAAGCAGGACCGCGAATACTTCCGCCAATACGTCCAGCGCTGCTTCATGCTGGATCAGGACGCGCGCCTCATCGCCACGGCGACGAAGCACCTGGCCGACCCCGAAGTGGCCGAAGAGATCCGCGCGGACCTCCGCCTCGCCGCCGCGCAGGCCCACTTCCTCCGGGGAGATTTCGCCGACGCCGCGACGCTCATCAAGGAACACCGTCTTGACCGGACCGCGGACGGTTACCTGCTCAACTGCCAGCTGCTCTGGGAAAGCGGCGACCGGACCGGGGCGCTGGCCGAGGTCGACGCCGCGCTGGCCCTCTTCCCCGCCGGCGTGCGCCTGCTCGAGATGAAGGCCCGCTGGCTCAAGGAAAGCGGCGAGTTCGCCCGGGCCAAGGACACCTTGGACCTCCTCGCCATCAGCCAACCCGGCCGTCCGGGTCCGCTGATCCAGTCGCTCTACCTGCTGCCCGGCGAAGAAGGCCGCGTGCGCCGCGAGGCCTTGACCGAGAAGATCATCGCGACCTTCGGCAACCAGGAGCAGCCGATGCTGGACCTCGCCCGCTTCGGCAACGACACCTCGGACGTCGCGCTCACGGCCCGGCTCGCCAGGCTCGCGCTCGAACGCAAGTTCGGCAACCGCGTCCGCTTCGACCTCGTCCACGTGGAATGCCTGCTCAACGCCGGCCGCGCGCGGGAGACGATCCTGCTCGTCGACGCGCTGTACAAACAGGCCGAACGCGACCAATGGGTGGCCGAGACGCGCATGGCGTTCGACGCCCTCCGCACCATCGCCTACTTCGCCGACGGCCAGACCGAGATCGGCTCCATCAACCTCCAGAAACTCCTGCAGCACCGCAAGGTACCCCCGCAGGTGCTGGTCGCCGCCAGCCGCAAGCTGATCGCCGCCAAGCGTTACGACGAGGCCAACGAGGTGCTCATCCAAGCCCACCTGCAGAACGAGACGAACCAGGCGGCGCTCATGCAGATCGTCCGCCTCAAGCTCGACCACCCGCCCATCTCCGCCGACCTCGAGACCTACCTGCGCCGGCTGATGCTCAACCGACGTCCTTCGCCGGAAGTCCTCCGGGCCGCCTTACGACGACTCGGCTCGGACACCTATCTTTTCTCGGCCGACCGCGAGACGCTGCTGCGCGACGTCGAAGCCAAGCTCAAGTAGCCGCTTCTTCGGAGGAAGTCGGCTTGGCTTCAGGAGCCGGGCGTTCGGTGACCTCGAAATAGGTCACGGAACCGAGCTTGGTGCCGTCAGGAAGCCAGAGGCCGCGGCTGCAACCACGGTTCACGAATTCTTCGGCCTCGGCGGCGGACAGGACCGCTCCGGCCATGGCGAGGCCTTCGGCCTCGAGGGCGGAGGTCGCGATGGCGCGCACGGGACCGGCGAGCGTGACGGCCTGACCGGTGCGAGGATCGACGAGGTTGCAGCGCTCGGGATCGGCCGTCTTGCTGGCCATGGCGAAGCGGCAGAGCCTGAGTTCGGAACGGGCGCCGACCCCGATGCGCCAGCCGGCGGATTCGCCGGGAGGATCGAGGGCGAGGGTGACGCTGCCGGAAGCCATCAGCAGGGCGCGGTGGATGCCCCAGCTGCTTTCGAGCATGTCCGCCATGCGGTCGAGCGCGTAGCCGCGGACGATCGCGCCGAAGTCGACGGAAGCGCCGAACTTGGCGCAGGTGAGTTCACAGCCCTCGAGCTTGAATTCCCCTTCGCGGTAGGCGTCCCAGATCTGCTGCCAGGTCGCGTCGTCCTGGTTGAAGGTGGCGTCGCCGCGCTCGCGCCAATAACGGAACAACGCGCCGGCGGTGGCGTCGAAAGCCCGACCGGTGTCGGTGCTGACGTCCTTCGAGAAATTCCAGAGGGCCTGGATGTGTTCGGAGGCCGCGATCATCGCCCCTTCAGGCATCTGGTTGATCGAGGTGACCGGACCGCTGTCGTGACGGAGGTCGGTCTGGAAGTCGAGGTCGTCGAGGAACTGGAAAAGACCCTCGGCCGCGTTGCGTGCGTAGACGCCGTCTTCGGCGGCGATGCGGACCCAGAAACGGGAGCCGAAGGCCTCGTGCGAGAAGTTGTGGATGATGGGGGCGTCTTCCATGGCTTACTTGCCGATGAAAGCGCTTTCGTAGCCTTTGGCAACCAGCACCCAATAACGATCACCGCCTTCGCGGAGCACCAGGCTGCTGACGGCATAGCCCGGGATGACCGGCTCACTGGCGTCCGTCGCCGGGATCAGCCGCAGCGGCGCCTTGGCGGCCTGGGGGAAGTCGCCATATCCGACGGGATATTTCCGTAGGTAGTAAGGCAGCGGCCAGTAGTGCCCGCCTTCGACCGCGACATAGAACTTATCCCCGTAAGCTTTGGCCAAGTTCGCGACATTTTGGTGGAAGCCAGAAACCAAGGACGACGTCTTCGTATGCGAAGACAAAGAACCCTGGGCAAGAATGGCAATCGTCGCCAAGACCGGCGCCAGGACGATCGCTCGCACGTTGCGTCCGACAAGGAGGTAGGGCATCGCGATCGTCAGCGGCAGCGAGAAGACCACCAGCAGCAGCCATGGAGTCTTGTAAGGCAACGCGAGATGAAAAATGAAGATGAGTCCGGCGGCCAGACAAGGCAGGTCGGCCTCATGGCGGCTCCGCCAACGGGCGAGCGAAAAGCCGGAGCGGCCCGACGCGAAGACCGCCAGCCAGGCGGCGGCCCAGCCCCATGGCGCCATGTTCACGGCGTAGAGGGTGTCCTCCGATTGACCGCTGGCGACGCCGAGGGAGCGCGCCAGTTGCACCCACCAGGTCAGTAGGCCATCGAGATCCGTGAAACCCACCGACTGGAACAGCGCCCATGAGGCGACCAAGCCGAAGCCGAAGCGAAGCCAGCGACGGTCGGGCACGAACCGACGCAGGAGCCCCAAGGCCAGGAGGAAGAAGAACAGGTAAGCCGCCGCCGTGACCTTGCAGGCGAGGGCGAAACCGAAGGCTGATCCGGAAAGCAACCACCAGCGGGAAGCAGGGGGCGACCCTTCGGCGCGCATCCACAGCGCGACACCCCAGACGAAACCACACACGAGGAGCATCTCCTGGACGAAGTAATACCCGAAAGGCGTGCACCCGCCCGTAAGCACGATGAAGGCGGCCGTCGCATACCGCGGCCCCTTGCCGACGCCCGGCAGGATCAAAGCCGCTGCCGCCATCAAGCCGAGGAAGATCGAGACGACGCTACGAAGGTAGTGTTCGTCCATGTCCGTCGGCGCCGTACCCGTGAGTTTGGCGGTGATGAGCAGGGCCGTCGCCAACGTCGGCCCATGGAATTTGTCCTGGTGCGTGCTGTAGCGCGTGCCCTCGGAGAGCTCCTTGGCCAAGGACCACTGGACGGCTTCATCCCCATGCAGAAGCCCCGGAGGCATGAAGGTGCTCGCAGACCAGAGCAAGGCGACGAGGACCACGAGGGCCAGGCCCAAGCGGGAGACCGTTCCCGACTGGTTCGCCGCTTCCGTCATCACACGCCGAAGTGCTTCTGCAGCGCCGTCTTGATCTCGAGCGGCACGAGGGCGGCCGACATCGGGCCCTGCGCTTCGCGCCAGGCATAGACGGTCGTCAGGGCGCCCTTGGCGACGGCGCGTTCGCCGACGGCGGCGGTGAAGCCCCAGACGAGTTTCTTGTCACCGATCTCGACCGGCGTCAGCGCGACGGTCACGACGTCTTCGCGGTAGATCGGCGAAAGGAAGTCGCACTCCACGCGCGCGCGGGGAAACCCCGTGAGCTTGGTGCCCTCGGCGCGGAGGAACGGCAGCCTGAGCTGACGGAACAGGGCCTCTTCGGTCGCCTCGACCCAGAAGAATACCGTCGAGAAATGCACGATGCCGGCGGCGTCCGTGTCGGAGAAGTTGGCGCGGTAATCCGCCGTGAAAGGAGCCATGCGACCATCCAAGCCGTCCGGCCCGGGGGCGCAACCGTCAAGGCGCTTTCCGACCGCCTTTACGGAGCCAGGACACCGAGGTCCAAGCTCCGCCGGAAGCCGTCACGCAGGCCCGCAGGAAGGCCTGCGGCTCCTGCTGGACGCTGAAAAGGTAGAGCCGTGGACCTCGGCCTTGCGGCGCCCGGGCGAAGGCGTCCAGCCACTCCCGCTGCCAGCGCGTCCGCCCCTTCTGCGCGCCGCCGAACTTATGATACGAGCTGTCGGACCAGACCATCTTGGGTTCGCCCTTCTTCGTCTCGTAGAGGCGGACGCCGTCCTGGAAATCCGAGAACACCACCAAGGCGTCGTAGGGCTCGGCCAGCAGCCGGTCGAGCCAAGCGCCGAGGGAGCCTTTCTCGCAAGCCGTCCGGACCTTCGCCTGCACCATCCGCCCGGCAGGGGTCAGGGTCTCGACGACCGTCTGCGTGGGCCCTTCGCGCAGGCGTGGCGCCTGACCATGGAAGCTGCGGCCGTAGACGACCTTATCGCCTAGTCCGACGACACGCGCGCCGTCGAAGCGGAAGACATCCGCATCCGGGAACTGCTTGCGGATCTCGGCTTCGACGCGCGGCAGGTAGGAACGCATCGACCCGGAGCAATCGAGGTAGACCGCCACGCGCTGGGCGCGGATGAACGCGCCCATCACCTGACGGCCGGTGAAGCCCATGCGATTACCCAGCCCAGAGCCCAAGCCGTTGCCACCGAAGGCCCCTTGTCCGCGGCCGAAACCGCCCTTCCCTTTGCCGGCCGCCAAGCCGCCTAAGCCAGACTCAAGGGTCGGCATCTTCATCGGCGGCAAAGCCAGCGTCGCGCTCGCGGACTTCGAGACCAGTCGCTTCGCCGGCAGCGCGACCTTCGGCTTGCGCCGGACCGGGTGAACGGAGGCAGGCGCGCCGGACTTCCCTCCGGCGACGGCGTGCGCGACGAATTCCTTCGCGGCGGGCGGCCGATCCGGCGTGCGCAGGACGACCCAGCAGGCGAGCAGGACCAGCAGCGCATGGAACAGCAGCGACGAAGCCAGGCTGCGCCAGGAACGAGGGCGCGGACGGCAGGCCACGAGAGGGTCGTCCAAAGACATGGCCCGCAGGTTAGCGGGCCGTCGTCGGACTCAACGACGCAGACCATCAGCCATCACCGAGGCCCCGCCCCTGCGAAGCCCTCAGGGACAGGCCCTCAAGACATCAACAGCACCAGCCGACAAAGGAGCCGCCGCAGGGTGCATCCGACGAACCTCGCAAACAGACGCCCCTCGGCGACCCGGAGGCCGCGAGGGGCGAAAACCGTGGGGCGCTCCGCTCAGCGGGCCGGCGCGCCGGAGCGGTTGCTCGAAGCGGCGGAACCGGCCGGACGGAAGCGCAGCACGCTGTTGGGGCCCGCGGCGGTGGCCGGAGCGGACATCTCGACGGTGAAGAAGCCCGGCGAGGTCTTGTTCGGAGTCACCGCGACGACCTTGGTGCCGACCGGGAAACGATTATCCTGGATGACCATGCCGGAACGCAGGTCGACGGAACCGGAGACGTCTTCGATCGTCTTGGAGTCCTTGGCGAGGCTGCCGACCGCCTGGATGAGGGGCGTGAAGGCGAAGACCCCGCTGAGCGAGTCATCGGTGAGCGGAGCGGAGATCGCGAGCTGCTTGTCGACGACGCGCTTCATCCGCTTCTTCTCCGGATCTTCGGGATCGACGACGTTCTTGAAGGTCGGCATCGCCGCGATGACGGCTCCGTCGGGGACGCCGCGGCCGCTGACGGGCATGCCGACGTAGAGGTCGTTATAGTTGTGGAGATCGTCGAGGGTGTTGGCGCCCTTCTTCGCGTTGCCGAACTTCACGAGGATGGCGCTGCCTTCGGAGGCCGAGACGCAGCGCTGGAAGATCGTGCCGGGCTTGTTGCCGTAGGCACGCGAGGTGCTGATGCAATAGAGGCGGGGGCCTTTGTTCTCGCGGGCGCCGGCGAAAGCCTTCTCCCACTCGTCCTCCCATTTGCGCTCCTCGGGGAAACGCTTGTCACCGCCGTTGTTGCAGGTGATGCGCCCGGTCGCCATGGCGGTGAGGGGCTTGCTGAGCGTGAAGCTGACGTTGTCCTTGATTTCGGTGACCGTGGTGCCGGGCGGGATGCCGGAGCCGAGGGCGACCATCCCGACGATCAGGCCGGAGGTGTCCTTGCACTGGACGACCTTCTGGCCGGAAGCCCCGCCGTTGGCGATAAGGGTCACCGAGCGCGCGAAGCCGCCGCCTTGGTTGGTGCGGTCGGAGAACACGACGGGCGGATCCGGACGCATGCCCTTGTCCGGCTTGTAAGCGGGTACGTTGCCGATGGCCTTGGTGCGGATCTGGCGGACGCCGTCCTCGAAGTCGGAGAAGACGATCAGCGCGTCGTAGGTGCGGTCGTCCTTGAGGACGTCGATCCAACCTCCGACGGAGCCCAGCTTGAAGTTCTGGGCGTATTTCTTGTAGATGTTACGCCCCTGGCTGGTGAGCTTGGCGGGGTTGGTCTCCGTCGCGATCAGCTCGCCCTTGGCGTTCTTCTTGGAGCCCGAGCCCGTCGCGCGGTTGAGGTAGGGCGTGCCCTTGAACTTATCTCCGCCGACGATCTCGTTGTCATGGACGTCGATGAACACGCCGTTGCTGAGGTACACGTCGGCATCCGGGAATTTGTCGCGGATCTCCGCCTCGACGCGCTCAAGGTAAGGCAGCATGGACGCCGAAGCGTCGAAGTAGACCGCCAGGCGCTGGGAGAAGATGTTCGCCCCCATGACCGGTTTCGCGACGAAGTTCTTGCCGCCGCCGGAGCCCATGCCGCGGCCCGTGCCGATGCCGCCGCCGGAACCGCCGCCGAAACCCTTGGAAGAACCGCCGGCCATCGCGCCGGAGATCATCGAGGAAGCCGACGCGGAATTCGGCATGTCCGGAAGGGCGATGGTGGCCGAGGCGCTCTTGGAAGTGATGCGCGTCGTGGTCTTGGCCAGCGACTTCACGTTCTTCGGCTTGATCTTATGCTGGGTGTTCTTGACGCGCTCGCCGCCGGAACCGCCGCCCGCGCCGGTCGCGAACTGGTTGGGGTCCTTCTTGGCGTTGTCCGTGACCGTCGAGACCACGAAGGCCGCCGCGATGAAGACGAGCAGGGCGTGGAAGGCGATCGACACCGAAAGACCGCTGGCGCCGATGCGTTGCCAGAACGATTTTTTGCCACGCTTGGTACCGATGACTTCGTCGGTCTCGATCTCATTGGCGGGAGCCGGAGGGACGTCGCCAGGAGGCGGAGTAGGGGTGTCTTCGCTCATCGTAAAAGGGGGGTGGACAATCTTCCCCCCTAGGCACCCTGCTTCAACCCTTTTTGGGCGGAGCCCAGGCCAATAAGTGCCTTAAGAAATGACTTGCGGGTCGGCCCTCGAGCCCTTCTCCTTCGCCTTCCACTGATTGCAGGGTGGAGCAGCCCGGTTAGCTCGTCAGGCTCATAACCTGAAGGTCGTAGGTTCAAATCCTACCCCTGCACCCAATTTCAAAGCCTTCATAGGCAGGTAGTTGCGGAGATTGCCAGAAAGGTGGCGATTTCACTTGAACCGATCGGGATTAAATGCACAGTTTCAAGTATTAAATTTGTCCTACGGGACAATGGGGTAAGTAAGATAAAGCAGTAAAAAACAGGCGGCTTGCATAGGGGTATGCAAGCCGCCTCCTTTTTGGGCGATCTCTCTCCTTCGCCGGACACGAAAAAGCCCGGCTCCTTGCGGACCGGGCTTCGTCGTTCCTGGAGGACGGCTCAGCCGCCGCCGGTCATCTTGGTGATGAGCGCGATGAGCGGAAGGAACATCGCGAGCACGATCGTGCCGACCACGACGGCGAGGAAGACGATGAGGATCGGCTCGATGATGGAGGTCAGCGCGGTCACGGCGTTGTCGACTTCTTCGTCGTAGATGTCCGCGACGCGGTTGAGCATCTCGGGCAGCTGGCCGGTCTCTTCGCCGACCTGGATCATCGACGTCACCATCTGCGGGAAGACGCCGGACTGCTCGAGCGGCACGGAGAGCGGCTCGCCGTCGCGGACGCGGTCATGCACGCGTTCGAGGGACTGGGCGATGACGACGTTGTCGAGCGTGTCGCGGGTGATCGAGATGGACTGCAGGATCGGCACGCCCGAGGCCATCAGGGTGCCGAAGGTGCGGGCGAAGCGGGAGACGGAGACGATCTGCACGAACACGCCGACCTTGGGGAGGCGGAAGATTATCTTGTCGAAGACCGCCTTGCCCTTGTCCGAGCCGAGCCAGCCCTTCAGGCCGAAGTAGAGGCCGAAGACGGCGATCGGGGTCGCCCACCAGAATTCGGTGAGGAACTTGGAGATGCCGACGACGAACTGCGTGAGGGGAGGCATCGTCGTCTTCTGGCTGTCCAGCAGCTTCTGGAACGAAGGCACGACCTTCACCATCAGGATGTACACGATGATCACGGCGACCGACATGACGACGCCCGGGTAGACCATCGCCGACTTCACCTTCTTCTGGATGCGCTCGGCCTTCTCGCGGAACTTCGCGAGACGGTCGAGGACCTTGTCGAGCACGCCGCCGGCCTCGCCCGCGCGCACCATGTTGACGAAGAGCTTGTCGAAGACCTTCGGGTGCGCCTGGAGGGCCTCGGAGAGGTTGTTGCCCTGGGAGACGCTCTCGGCGATGTTCGCGAGCACCGCCTTGAAGGCGGGGTTGCGTTCCTGCTTGGTGATGAGCTCGAGCGCGCGGAGCAGCGGCAGGCCGGCGATGATGAGCGTCGCCAGCTGACGGGTCATCACCGTGACGTCGTTCTGCGTCACCTTCGAACCGAAGGTAAAGCCGGCCTTCGCGGGGGCGGCGGCCGCCGCCGGCTTGGCGCCGGCCGTATCGGCGACGAGCGTGGTGACCATCAGGCCTTTCGCCATGAGCTTCTGGCGGGCCTGCGCGTCGTCGGCGGCGTCGATCCGTCCGGTGGCCTGGGCCCCGGTGCGGTCGATGGCGGTGTACTTGTAGTCGGGCATGGGTGGTGCGTGGGTGTTAAGGTCAGGTGTACTTGAGGACTTCCTCGATGGAGGTGTGGCCGTCGAAGATGCAGCGCAGGCCGTCCTCGCGGAGCGGACGCATGCCGGATTCGATGGCCTTCTGCTTGAGCACCAGGGTCGGCGCCTTCTGGGTGATCAGGGCCCGGAGCTGGTCGTTGATCGTCATGAGCTCGAACAGGCCCTGCCGGCCCTTGTAGCCGGAACGGCTGCAGTCGGGGCAGCCCTTGCCGTAATAGAACTTCTTGTTCGCGATCTCGAGGGCGTCGACGTCGAGCATGTTGATGACGTCCTTGTCCGGCTCATAGGGCGTGCGGCAGGTCT
The DNA here is from genome assembly GCA_030834165.1 of Verrucomicrobiota bacterium. Classification (GTDB taxonomy): domain Bacteria; phylum Verrucomicrobiota; class Verrucomicrobiia; order Opitutales; family UBA953; genus UBA953. The sequence goes on along the minus strand of JAURFU010000029.1, from coordinate 12,724 downwards.
TGCAGATGCGACGCAGCAGGCGCTGGGCGAGGACGCCTTCGAGCGAGGCGGAGATCAGGAACGGTTCGAGCCCCATGTCGATGAGGCGGGTGACGGCACCGGGGGCGTCGTTGGTGTGGAGCGTGGACAGCACGACGTGGCCGGTCAGCGAAGCCTGGACGGCGATCTGGGCGGTCTCGATGTCACGGATCTCCCCCACCATGATGGTGTCGGGATCCTGTCGGAGGAAGGAACGCAGCGCCGCGGCGAACGTCAGGCCGACCTGATGGTTGATCGGGACCTGCATGATGCCTTCGACCTCGTATTCGACGGGGTCTTCGGCGGTGAGGATCTTGACGTCCTCGGTGTTCACCTCCTTGAGGGCGGAGTAAAGCGTGGTGGTCTTGCCGGAGCCGGTCGGACCGGTGACGATGAAGATGCCGTTCGGACGTCCCACCATCGCGCGGATGCCCTCCATGATGTCGTCATGCATCGAGAGCGCCTCGAGGCTCAGGTTCACGACGGTCTTGTCCAGGATGCGGAGCACGACGGACTCGCCGAACTGCGTCGGGAGGGTCGAGACACGCAGGTCGATCTGGCGGCCGCTGATGGTCGTCTTGATGCGTCCGTCCTGCGGGATGCGGCGTTCGGCGATGTTGAGGGACGAAAGCACCTTCACGCGGGCGATGACGGCCGAGGCGAGGTTCTTGGGCGGCGGGGCCATCTCGTACAACGATCCGTCGATGCGGAGACGGATGCGGAACTCCGTCTCGAACGGCTCGAAGTGGATGTCCGAGGCCTTGGCCTTGACGCCTTCCTGGAGGACCAGGTCGACGAAACGGATGATCGGCGCCTGGCTGGCCTGCTTGGTGACGTCTTCGTCGGTGACGGCGGTGGCGTCCACCTGGTCGAACTCGCCGAGCAGGTCCTCCATGGAGGAAGAGGTCGCTTCGCCGTAGACGCGCACCACGCCGGCCTCGACCTGGGCGGGATCGGCGACGCCGAGCTCGATCTCGCGCTGGAGGATGAAGCTCAGCTCATTGATGACGGACGAATTGAAGGGGTCCTTGGCGAGCAAGGTCAGCTTGCCGGCTTCGTCGGCCACGGGGAGGACGACGTACTTGTGCGCCTGGGCGGGCTTGAGGAGCTTGACGAGCTCTTCGCCCGGATCGGCGGGGACGGCGGAGTAATAGGGGGACCCGAGATGATCCGCGACGGCCTGCAGGATGGCGCCGCGCTCGGCGTAGCCGACGTCGACGAGGCTGTCGGCGAAGGACTTCCCGGTGGTCGCGGTCGATTCCCAGACCTCCTCGGCCTGGGCGGGCGTCACGAGGCCGGCCTCGAGGGCGATGTCACGGATCACGTCACTATGGTCGTCGAACATGGGGAAAGGGAGAGGTTCAGCGTTGGGGGGGGCCGCCGCGCATGCGCTCTCGCATGGCTTCGGGGTTCAGGCAGTAGTTGAAGACTTCCTCCTCGGCCACGATGCCTTGGGAGAAGAGGGAAAGAAGGTCGCTGTCGAGGGTGCGCATCCCGCGCGCGCCGCCGGTCTCGATGTCGGTCAGCAGCTGGTAGGTCTTGCCTTCGCGGATCTTGGCGGCGACGCCGTCGGTGCGGAGCATGATCTCGAAGGCCGCGACCCGACGGTCGTCCGTGGTGTGCAGCAGGCACTGCGAGATGACGGCGGTGAGCGAGGTGGAAAGCTGGGCGCGGATCTGGTCGCGGGCGGACGCGGGGAAGGCGTCGATGATGCGGTCGATGGTGCGCGTCGCGCCCGAGGTGTGCAGCGTGCCGAGCACGAGGTGGCCCGTCTCGGCGGCGGTGACGGCGGCCTCGATGGTCTCGAGGTCGCGCATCTCGCCGATGAGGATGACGTCGGGGTCCTGGCGCAGCGCGGAGCGCACGCCTTCGGCGAAGGAGGGCAGGTCCTCGCCCACCTCCCGCTGCGTGACCAGGCTCTGCTTGTGCGGGTGGGTGTATTCGATCGGGTCTTCGATCGTGATGATGTGGCCCTGTTCGTTCTCGTTGATCCAGTTGATCATCGAGGCGAGCGTCGTGGACTTGCCCGAGCCGGTCGGGCCGGTGACGAGGATGAGGCCGCGGGCCCGCTTGAGGAGGTCCTTGACGACGAGCGGCAGGCGCAGCTGCTCGAGCGTGTACATGTCCGAGGGCAGCAGGCGCAGCACCATGCCGTAGCCGCCATGTCCGCGGAAGGCGTTGGCGCGGAGGCGCGTGCGGTCGCGGAACGCGAAGGCGAAATCGCAGCCGCCGTCGGCGTCGAGGTCGGGCCGGCGGGCAGGCGGGACGACGCCGAGCACGAGCGCCTCGGTCTCGGCGGCGGTGAGGGCGGGGCCTTCCACCGCGACGAGCTCGCCGTTGACGCGCAGGCTCGGCGAACGGCCCACGCGCAGGTGCAGGTCGGAGGCCCCGTTCTCGAGCATGGCCTCCAGCAGCTGGTTCATCGCGTAGGCCATCGGCTCAGATGACGTCGTCGGCGACGGTGGCGCCGAGCACTTCCTCGATGGTGGTCATGCCCGAGGCGACCTTGCGCTGGCCGTCCTCACGCATGGTGCGCATGCCGGCCTCGCGGGCCTTGCGGCGCAGTTCGACGAGGTTGGATCCGCCGTAGATCATCTCCTGGACCTCCTCGGTGATGATGAAAAGCTCGAAGACGCCGCGGCGCCCCTTGTAACCGCGTTCGCCGCACTTGACGCAGCCCGCGCCCTTCATGGGCGTGGCGTTCGCGAGGTCCTGCTCGGTCATGCCGATGGAGTAGAGCTCCTTCGCGGTCGGCTTGTAAGGCGCGGCGCACGACTGGCAGACGCGGCGGACGAGGCGCTGGGCGAGGGCGCCGCGGAGGGCGGCGGACACGAGGAACGGCTTGACGCCGATATCCACGAGTCGGGTGACGGCGGAGACGGAATCGTTGGTGTGGAGCGTCGAGAACACCATGTGGCCGGTGAGGGCCGCGTTGATCGCGATCTCGGCGGTCTCCAGGTCGCGGATTTCACCGATCATCACGATGTTGGGAGCCTGGCGGAGCATGGCGCGGAGGGCGGCGGCGAAGGTCATGCCGACGTCGCGCTTGACCTGCACCTGATTGATGCCGGCCATCTGGTATTCGACGGGGTCCTCGACGGTGATGATCTTGCGGTCCGGCTTGTTGATGTAGTTCAACGCCGAATAGAGGGTGGTCGACTTGCCGGAACCGGTCGGACCGGTGACGAGGAAAACTCCGTCGGAGCCGGTGACGAGGCTCTGGAACTTGGCCTGGTCGTCGGCGAAGAAACCCAGCTCAGGGAGGCCCAGCTTGAGGCCTTCCTTGTCGAGGATTCGCATCACGATCGATTCGCCGTAGACGGTGGGCAGGACCGAAACGCGCAAGTCGATGTCGCGGCCGCCGGTACGGGCCTGGATGCGTCCGTCCTGCGGGATGCGCTTCTCGGCGAGCGAGACCTCGGCCATGAGCTTGAGGCGGGAGATGATCGAGGGCTGCAGGCGTTTGGGCGGCCCCTTCATCTCCTGCAGCACGCCGTCGATGCGGAAACGCACCCGGAAACGCTTCTCCAGCGGCTCAAGATGGATGTCCGACGCCTTGCGACGGATGGCGTCGACGATGAGGGAGTTGACGTAGCGGATGATCGGCGCGTCGTCTTCCTTGACGTCGCCGCCTTGGGGAAGCTCGACGGCCAGACCGTCGTCACCGCCCTTGCCGAGGATATCGTTGTAAGACGCCCCGCCGCCGATCGGGCCGCCGCTGTAGGCGCGCAAGATCGCCATCTTGAGGTCCTCCGGAGGGGCGAGCTTCGTATTCAGCGTCAGTTTCAGCATCCGGGACACCGAATCCAGCGTCTCGGTGTCAAGCGGATCGGCGATGGCGATGACGAGTTCGGCGCCATCCATCTGCAGAGGCAGGATATTGCTTCGGATCGCCTGGTCCTGGCTGATGAGCTTGAGCACGTCGTCAGGCGGGGACACCTGGGCGACATCGACCAGCTCCATGTCGAACTCCTTGCCGAGTTCTTCGGTGATGCGACCCCAGCTGACCTTGTTCATCTCGACCAGCTTGGCGAGGGCCAAGGAGTCGGCGTTCTGGCCCTCGGGCACGGGGGCGATCGCCTCCCGGGCCTCGTTGACGTCGGCCGGCGACACCAGGCCCCTGTCCTGAATGAATTGGATGACGTAGTCGTCGGCGGTCGTCACAGTAAGGAAATCCGGAGCGGGAGTGGGGGGTAAGGGAATCGCACCTCAGAGAGGCGCGACGGTGGGGAATTTGACCCTAAAACTGCGGAACCTCGCCGCAACCGCAAATTAAGCAAAGATGAATCGGCTCAGACCATCCTCGCTTGCTCCGACCAAAGACGCACCTGCTCGCGCAGGAAGGAGGGCTCTCCGTCGTTCCACAGGACGAAATCAGCACGCTTAACCTTCTCCACGAGAGGAAGTTGTGAAGCAATACGCGCAGAAATCTCCGTCTCAGACAAACCTTTCGCGCGCAAACGCTCCCGACGCACGCCATCGGAACAAGCCACGACGACGACCATGGTCAGGCCTGCGGTGAGGTCCTTCTCGAAAAGCAGCGGAATTTCGACGACGTAATCCTTGGATTGATCGGCGGTGGCCTCGCGACGCAGACGGGCGACCTCAGGATGAGTGACCGACTCCAGGAAATCCCTCTCGGCGGGGTCGAAGAAGACCTTCGCTCCGATCCAGCGGCGATCCGGGACGCCCGCCTCGTCCAGGCAATCATCCCCCCAACGCTCTCTCAGACGGACGACGCAGGCCGGAGATTCGAGGACCTGCCGGGCTAGTCGGTCAGCATCGACGACGACGAAGCCCAACTCGGCGAAACTGGCGGCGGCGGTGGACTTGCCGCAACCGATGCCTCCGGTGAGTCCGATGACCATGCCTCACCCTACCCTGCCTCCGCCCTGAGGGCAAACCTCAAGCAGGGGTCGGGGAGGATTGCAGGCCAGGACCGGCGTCGGCCGCCGGATTTCCAGACGGCTGAGCGGGCTCGGCGGGCGGCGTCACCGACGGGGCGGAGGCCGAAACCGGCGTCCGGATGGCGCCCGTCTTGAGGATCTCCATGACATGGACGCCATCGAGCGTCTCATGTTCGAGCAAGGCCTCGGCGACCTTCCGATGGGCTTCGGCGTTGTCGGCGATCAGCTTCTCGGCCCGGGCGTACTGCTCCTGCACGATGGCGGAGATGGCTTCGTCGATGCGGCGCGCGGTGGCGTCGCTGTGGCTCTGGGTGCGGGAAATCTCGCGTCCGAGGAAGACGGTGTCGGAGTTCTCCCCGAAGGCGATCGGACCAAGGTCGCTCATGCCCCAGTCGCAGACCATCTGACGCGCGAAACGCGTGGCCTGCTTGATGTCGCTCGAGGCGCCGTTGGAAATCTCCCCGGAGACGACCTTCTCGCCGACGCGACCAGCCATGGCCATGCAGATATAATCGAGCAGCCGCTGCCTGGTGTAGCCGAGGAGCTCCTTGGTCGGCATCAGCATCGCCATGCCGAGGGCGCGGCCGCGGGGCAGGATGGTCACCTTATGGAGCGGGAGGGCGCCGTCGTCGATGAGCGCCTGGACGACCGCATGGCCTGCCTCATGATAGGCGGTGTTACGCAGGTCCGCGACGTCCATCACGCGCCGACGTTCGCGGCCGTAGGCGATCTTGTCGCGGGCATCCTCGATGTCCGCCATCTCGACCTTCTCGCGGTTGCGGCGACCGGCGTGCAGGGCGCCTTCGTTGAGGAGGTTGGCGAGGTCGGCTCCGGACATCCCGGTGGTGATGCGGGCGACGCGCTGGAGGTCGACGGACGAGGCGAGCTGGAACCGCTTGGCGTGCACGGCGAGCACGGCCTCGCGGCCGCGCAGGTCAGGCAGGTCGACGAACACCTGGCGGTCGAAACGACCGGGTCGCAGGAGCGCCGAGTCCAACACGTCGGAACGGTTGGTGGCGGCGATGACGATCACGCCGGCCTGTCCGTCGAAGCCGTCCATCTCGACGAGCAGGGAGTTGAGCGTCTGCTCTCGCTCGTCGTTGCCGCCGCCGACGCCGGCGCCGCGCTGACGGCCGACCGCGTCGATTTCGTCGATGAAGATGATGCAGGGGGCCAGCTTGCGGGCCTGCTCGAAGGTGTCGCGGACGCGGGCCGCGCCGACGCCGACGAACATCTCGACGAAGTCGGAGCCGCTGATGCTGAGGAAGGGCACGCCCGCCTCGCCGGCGACGGCGCGCGCGAGCAGGGTCTTTCCGGTGCCGGGAGGACCGACCATGAGGACGCCCTTCGGGATGCTGGCGCCGATCTTGGTGAAGCGCTTGGGGTCCTTGAGGAAATCGACGATCTCCTTCACCTCTTCCTTGGCCTCGTCGCAGCCGGCGACGTCCTTGAAGGTGGTCGTCTCCTTCTCGTTGGCGTTGAGGCGGGCGCGGGATTTCGCGAACTGCATCGCCCCCCGGTTGGCGTTCTTGAGGAAACGATACATCATGAACAGCACCGCGCCGGAAATCATGAGCGTGGGCAGCACGTTATAAAGGAACATCGTCCAGCCGGTCTGGGCGGGGACTTCCTTGAAGGCGTCGCGGGCTACGGAGGCGCGGAGGAGCTCGAACTCCTTCTCGGTCAGGCGGCCGTCGGCGGAGAAGCGGGCCTTGTCGCCGGCGTCGGCGCCGGCCACGGCGAGCTCGCCCGAGATACGGACCCAGTTTTCGGAACCCGACGTGGGATTGGGCTGGAGGGTGAGGTTCTTGATCTTCTTCTCCTGGGCGTAGGAGAGGACCTGCGAGACGTTGAGGACCTGGACGGCGTTGGCGGAGGAGGCGCCCGGGAGGTTGAACAGGGCGATGATGGCCACCATCAGGAGGACCCAGACGAAGACCGGTTTCGTGTTCAGGCGGGGGCCGTTTTTATTATCATCCGACTGGTCGTTTTGACTCATGGGCAGAAGTTTTAACCTAAGCAGGGCCCAAGCCAAGTCAACCGGAGAGCCCCCTTGGTCGGGCCGCGCAGGCGCGCGGCTTCGGCCGGCGGCAATCCCGGGACCCAGAGGATCGCCGAACCCGCCAGGACGACCGGAAGCGCCTCGCGCGTTCCCGCGGGGATTTTACGGTTGATCAACAGGTCGGAAAGCTTGGCCGTGCCGGGCGAGCCCAGCGGCTGATAGCGATCTCCCTCGACGCGACCACGCCAGACAAGCGCATCCGGCGGGGCGACGACATAAGCCTCCCGGTCGGGCGAAATGTCTCCCTTGGACAGGCTGGCCCAGGTTGCCTCGTCCACCTCGACCGACTCGACCAGCAGTCCGCATTCATCATCGGGCTGGCCGACGACAAGACGACGCGCGGCCGGACCGAAGGCCGCCGGCTCACGCCGCAGGCTCAGCACGCCGCCGACGACCTGGACGACCCGGCCGCGTACGGCGGAACCGGCGTCTCGTCCCTCGCCGATCGCGACGACCAGAGGTTCGAGCGAAGCCTCACCGGGGTCGGCGATGTCCTCCGCATGCAAAAACGCGCGCAGGCATTCCTGGATCAAGGCGGTCGGGCGCGCCTTCAGCGCCGCGACCGGCATGGATCCATCGGCGGCGATGACACAACCCAGCTCGCGGGCCCACTGCGCCAGCGCGACCTGCGCCTCTCCGAGGATACGGGCCGAACGCGCGAAGCCTTCGGCGTAAGCCGGTCCAAGGGCCTCGGCACCGCCGCCGGCCAGCCAGGCGCGGATGCGGTTCCGGGCGGCGACCGGCAAAGCGTTGGTCGCATCCTCGCGCCAAGGAATGCCGGCTGTGCGTAAAGCGCCGAGCAGCGCGGCCTTGCCGATGCCTGCCTGGATCAACGGACGCCACCGACGATGGCCGTCACGGAACACCTGGAGCACGCGCGGAGCGGCGAGGCCGGCCAAGCCCGCGCCGCGGGCGAGGCGGAGCAGCATGTTCTCGACGAGATCGTCGAGATGATGCGCCGTGCAGAGGGTTTCGTAACCGAGGTCCGCCCGCCGGCGGGCGAAGAAAGCGTCGCGCGCCGCGCGTAGCTCGGCCTCCGAAGCGGCCCCCTGCCCTTCCCTGCTCCCCAGCAGGCAAGGCACGTCGAGCGCGACGCAGAGGGCGGCGACGAAACGGGCGTCCTCCGCCGACGCCTCGCCGCGCACGCGGTGATCGAAGTGCAGGACGCGCAGACGAGGCCGCAGGGCTTCGTCCGCCCAGAGCGCGCAGAGCAGGTAGACGGAATCCGCGCCGCCGGAGACGGCGACGGCGACCGGGTCGGACGAGGTCGGCGCCGACGGCAGACCGGGCAGCCGCCGGGCGGCCGCGCGCAAGGCGTCGGGACTGGGGAGGCTCATCGGCACGCGTTCAGACTAGGACGCGGCGGCCCCCTGCCAATCCAAAGCGGACCTCAGAAGGACAGCGTGTCCTTGCCGTACCAGCGGCGCAGCGCTTCGGGCACGCGTACCGTGCCGTCGGCCTGGAGGTTGTTCTCCAGGATGGCGGCGAGGACGCGCGGCAGGCCGAGGCCCGAACCATTGAGCGTGTGGACGTACTCCGGCTTGCCGTCCTTCGGGCGGAAACGTATCCCCGCGCGGCGGGCCTGGAAGTCGGTGAAATTGGAGCAGCTCGAGACCTCGAGCCAGCGCTTCTGGCCGCCGGCCCAGACTTCGAGGTCATACTGCTTGCTGTGCGAGAAGCCGATGTCGCCGGCGCAGATCATGAGCACGCGGTAAGGCAGGTCGAGTTTCTGGAGCAGGCGCTCGGCGTCGCCGCGCAGGAGCTCGAGTTCCTCGAACGACTTGTCCGGATGGGTCCACTTCACGAGCTCGACCTTGTCGAACTGGTGCAGCCGGTTGAGGCCGCGGACGTGCGCGCCCCAGCTGCCGGCTTCGCGGCGGAAGCACGGCGTGTAGCCGACGCGCTTCACGGGAAGCGAGGCCTCGTCGAGGATCTCGTCGCGGAAGAAGTTCGTGACCGGCACCTCGGCGGTCGGGATCAGGTAGAAGTCGTCGGTCTGCGCGTGATACATCTGCCCTTCCTTGTCGGGCAGCTGGCCGGTGGCGGTGGCCGAGGCGGCGTTGACGAGCAACGGCGCGTGGACCTCGGTGTAGCCGTTGGCGCCGGCCTCCTCGAGGAAGTATTGGATCAGCGCGCGGACGAGGCGGGCCATGTCGCCCACGTAGAACGGGAAGCCCGCGCCGGTGACCTTCACGCCGCGCTCGAAGTCGATCGCCTTGTTGAACCAGGCGATGTCCCAGTGCGGCTTGGCCGACGGGGAGATGAGCTTCGCATGGTCGCCCCACTCGAGGATGACCTTGTTGTCGGCCTCGGTGCGGCCCTCGGGCACGGAGTCGTGCGGGATGTTCGGGACGGAAAGCGCGACGGCTTTCATCTGCTCCTCGGCTTCGGCGACCTTCTTCTCGAGTTCCTTCACCTTGGCGGAGGCGGCCTTCATCTCGGCGACCTTGGCCTGGAATTCCGGGGAACCCTTCGGCATCGCGGCCATCTCCTTGTTCGCGGCGTTCTGCGCGGAGCGGGCGACCTCGAATTCGGCGACCGCGTGGCGGCGGGCCTCGTCGGCGGCCAGCACGGCGTCGAGGTCGACCTGGAACTTCTTCCGGGCGACGCCCTTGCGGACGAGGTCGATGTTTTCGCGAAGGAACTTGGGATCCAGCATGGGCCGACTCTGCCCAAATCCCCCGCCCGAGGGCAACGGGGAATTATCGCCCGCGCTGGATTCGTCCGGCCAGGAAACGCGCGATCCAAAGCGCGGTCTCCCGTTCCATGCCGGTGACGCTCAGTTTGAGGTCCTCACCCCCGTCGACTTCGAACTCGACCTGGAAGCTCGTGTGGTAGCTGTTACGCCCGCGACGCGTGGCCTCGGTCAGACGACATGAGCGGACGGACGTCCAGTCGGCTGACTGGGTCCGGTAGATGCCGAAAGCGCCGGCACGGATCGCGAACCGGCCGTTGGCCAGCTCCACGATCACCCGGCCGGCGACGGTCATGATGGTCAGGCCGATGAGGAAGACCGAGCCGACCAGGAACGGCAGCCCGAACAGCGACATCACCCAGTTGAACTTACCCTCGGCGATCTGCGTTCCGTAGATGCCGCCGAGCGAGCCGCCCGCCCATGCCAGCGTGAACGGCACGAGGAAGAAGGCGATGCAGCTGCGGGTCGAAAGGCTGAGCCGGAATCCGTCCATGGTCTCGGTCAGGTCCACCCCCTTGGGCGGGGTCATCACCGGCACGATGTTACGGTCCGCGAACGGCACCGCCGTCTGGCAGGCGGCCAATGGGAAAGGCTTCTCGCAGAAACGGCAGACCGCCACGCCCTGGGCGGGCGCGATGTCCGCCGCCTGGATCGGCAACCCGCAGTCGGGACAATGAAGTTCCACGGACATAAATTATGCTGACGGCCTCACCCGACAAGCCCCGAGCACCCTCACCTCTGCTCCTCGAGATAGCGGGCCACCCAGGCCAGGCGAGGGTAAGACTGGCCGGCGGCGAAACAGAAATCCGGCCGACCGTCGGCCAGTTCGCAGCGGAGAACCAGCTCCGGCCGAGCCGCGCCCTCGCTGTCCGCGGCGGTCCTCCGCGCCACGACGAACCGCCGGATCTCATCATGACGGAAACTACGGCTGACGGACCACCGGCGAAGACCGCTGCGGAACTCCCACGTCTCGGCCGTGCCGATCACGGTGTCCGTCCCGAAAGTGAAATAAGCCGCGCTGCCGGCCAAGACGGACACTATGACGAAGAAGATGCTGAAAACGACCCAGAAATCCGCGGAGCTCAACGTACGCCCATGGAAGAGTTGGATCAGCGCAGTGACGAACAAGGCCGCCGTGATCAACCAAAGCACGGCCGGCCCGACGCCGTCCGATTTCGTGATGTCGCAGCGGAACAGGAAAGCATCCTCCGTCAATTCGACGCCCTCCGGCGGCGGCCCCAATGGCAATGCGGCGCGTTCCGCACGGGAAAGGGCGCCCGCGCAGGAGCGCTGGACGCTGATCTTCCCGCAAAACGGGCAGGCCAGCCCGGTGAAGCAGGCGGCCTTCTCGTCCAAGCCTTCCCCGCAAACTGGGCAGTGCAGCTGCATGGTGCCAAGGATGCCCGACCTCGCTCCCGACGGGCAAGCCCCGAGCGAAGGAGGCGCCGAACCGGGCGGCGGCAACAAGCGAGATAGGCCCCGCCGCGCGAACGGCGGAGCCTATTTTGCTATGCTTTCGCTTAGACTCGGCTCGCCTCGGGGGCGAAAACTTCGTCGGGACGGAAGAAACGGCAGACCTCGGCTTCCGCGGCGGCGGGGCTGTCGGAGGCGTGGCAGACATTTCGCATCATCTCGGTGCCGTAATCGCCACGGATGGTGCCCTTGGGTGCCACTTTGGAATTGGTCGGTCCGAGGAGTTCACGGACGCGGGAAATGACATTGTCGCCCACGAGGACGGCGACGATGACCGGACGGGAGGACATGAAGGCCTCGATCTCGGGGTAGAAAGGCTTGTCGGCCACGTGAGCGTAGTGCTCGCGCAGCTGGGCCGGGGTCAGACGGGTCATCTTGCTGGCCTGGATGTCGAAACCCGCGGCTTCGAAACGGGCGAGAACCGTTCCGCAGAGGCGGCGTTCCATACAGTCGGGCTTGAGAATGATGAGGGTCTTTTCCATGTGGAACCCTTCGAACTGAAGGGTCGTAAACTATTCGCTTTTGGGCCCGAAAAGACAAGCCCGAAGCAGGAAAAGTCGGCAAAAAACCTCAAAAACCCTTCGAAACAAGGCAAATAGCCTGCACCGCCAAGGCCTTGCCCTGCCCGATCGAATCCATCCCCTCGTTGGTCGTGGCCTTGATGCCCACCTGGGAGGCGCTGATTCCGATGATTTCGGCGACCTTGGCCTTCATCGCGTCGACATGGGCCATGACCTTCGGACGCTCGCCGATAATCACGATGTCGACGTTGCCGACCACCCATCCGCCGTTGGCCTGCGCTTCCGCGACGGCCTTGCGGACGATCACGGAGGAATCCAATCCTTTGAGGGAAGTGTCGGTGTTCGGGAAGTAATGACCGATGTCACGCAAGCCCGCCGCGCCGAGGATCGCATCCGCCACCGCATGCAGCAGCACGTCCGCATCGGAATGCCCTTCGGGGCCGACCGAAGAAGGGATGTTCACCCCGCCGAGGAGGCAAGGACGCCCGGTGACCAGCGGATGGATGTCATACCCGAGACCGACGCGGAAAGCTGGCAGGGGCTGGCTCATGCCCGACTATTAGGCGAGAAAACGCCCAAAGGGAAGCCCTTGCACAAAACCCTTGAAACGCCCTCCCCGAGGAGACATTTTGGAGCCCAGTCAGTCTTAAGGCGCGGTAGCCAAGTGGTAAGGCCGGGCTCTGCAAAAGCCCCATGCGTCGGTTCAATTCCGACCCGCGCCTCCAGTTTAAACAAGCAGGGCGTCCCGGTCGGGACGCCCTGCTTCTTACCTGCGTTCGCTCCCTTCAGCGGGCCGTCTTGCTGAGGTTGGCGACGCCGTTGACCTTCGAGTTCACGCGCAGACGCAGGCCGTTGAGGCGGATGAAGCCGGTGGCGTCGTCCTGGTTGTAGGCCTTGGTCGGGTCCGCCTCCATCGTGGCGATGTGCGGGTTGTACAGCGAGCGGGCGCTCTTGCGGCCGGCGACGTAGACGCTGCCCTTGTAGAGCTTCACGCGGACGGTGCCGGTGACGTTGCGCTGCGACTCGGTGATCAGGGCCTGGAGGGCGA
>JAURFU010000028.1 GCA_030834165.1 Verrucomicrobiota bacterium | reverse complement strand
GCCCTCGAGAAGCATTACCTCCACGAGCCCGCGCATCAGGAGTTCGTTAAGATGCTGCCGGACGTCCTGGAGAAGGCGTTGGTCGTCGACTATGTCGCCTAAGCGACACGACGAGTTGACCGGTTGAGCCGTTGGCCGGCGTGCAAGGGAGCGCCCTGAACAGCAAGTTCCAGCCCAGAAGCCTCGGGGATTATTTCCGCTGGTAGCCCATGATGGCTTCGGCTTCCAATTTGAAATTAGTCGGCTCAGGAAGGGTCATGAAGCGAACGAAGCCTTCCCTTTCGAACATCTCGACCGCCGCCGCCTGGCTGTGGTGACATTGTTCGTTGCCGAGGGGAAGGAACTCTTTGAGCAGGGCCCGACCTTTGGGCGTCAATGTCCCGACCCTCACATAAGTGGCGTCCAGGCGATCGCCCGCGCCGGTGAGGCAAGCCATCCCCGGAGCGAGGATCAGCTTCGCCGGCCGCTCGTCGCTTTGGGCCGAGCGGATCGGCAGGATTTCGCCACCCTTGAGCTCGCCTACGAAATCAAGGTGGTCGCTATTCTGGTGCGGCGGCCGACCTGCGCCCGCATGGACTTCGTAGCCGTTGCCGGTCTTGATGACGCAGAGCGCCGCCCCCTCCCGGTCCTCGTAATAGCCACTGGGGTCCCCGGCCAGCTGCGCGGGCGTGCTGGCCCTAATCAGCGCGCAATACTCCATGGACTGTGTCAGGTGCCAAGCGGTGATGCAGTCGCAGATGACCTCAGTAAAGCGGCTGCGTTGCTCCTTCGGAAGGTCCTCCGGGTAGAATTCGGAATTCCTGACCATGGCCAGATGTCCATCGATACGTTGACGGAGAAGGTCCGGCGGAAGGGTGCCCAGCAGGAAACCATGAGGCCCCGACAGCTTCATTCCTGCGATGGCCGCGGCCTCGCGCTCATAGGCGACCCAAAGGGCGGCGACATGCGCCCTGACGCCCTCATGCGTGTCATGTCGATAGGTCTTTCCCGCCGTGAGGAAAGTTCCTTCTGGGGCGGAAGGGCCGGCCGGACTTGCTGATTTCTCCGGAGGTTCGGTGAGCCACAGCGATGCTCCGGTCGTGAGCGCCGAGAGGGCAAGGCAAGCCAGGGTCACCGAGAGGACAGGTCTAGTGCGGAACATTTTAGTACAGTAAAATAAAATGACCCAGGCGCCGGCCTCGTGCAAGCGGACGGAAGTTCGCCCGTGGGGCATTAGCCGGCGACGCGCCAGGCAGGAGGAGCATAAGGTCAGCTCATCGCCGTCCGCCATGCGCTCTCGCCCGGGCTTCCTATGCCGCTCCACGCAAGGGCTTCGCGCGGGTCCGCGGGGGCGGCTTCGCGGTCCGGATGGCGCGGCGCCAGCATTATCTTATTGATACAGATGAGTCCCACCCCTATGAATGGCCGGATGATCACCCCAGTCATCGCTATTATTGATGGTCCGGTCTTCTGGTCCGTCGTCCCCTTCATCGTCCTCGCTTCCTTTTTGGCCAATCGAGGACGCGGCGGCTCTCCGCTCGTCTTGAAGTCGTGGTATGCGAGCAACACGCCGATGGCCGATGGCTCCTTCATCTGCATCACCGGTCGACGTTCCGGTCTCATGGGGTGGATTCTTGCCGTGATCGGTATCGATCCCGTCACCACCCTCAAGGTAAGCGCTACTCGCGTCGAATTCCACTCTTCTTCGATCACCGGCACCGCCCATCGTATTACCCCGTTGACGTCGGTTTCTTCCAGCTACTTCGGATTCCATAAGCCTATCGCCCGCGCTATCGCGGCCGGCTTCCTGGTTTTCATCATTTTCGGAATCTTTGCTTCCGCGATCCTAGGTGGCGTGATGGGGAATCCCCAGGTCGGCGCCGTTGTCTGGTTGATCGGCGGCATCTTGGTCGGATTGGCCGCCGCACTGCTTTATCTCTACTTCAATAAGACCCAGACCATCGGTTTCATCGAGGTGAGCGGCGACATCTGCGAGATCCAGTTCAAGCCCTCCGTCATCGAAGGAGTCAATGTCGACGAGAAGCAGGCCAAGTATGCCGCAGAGCTGATGCAGCATCTGATTCAGACGCGTCTCGATCGCTGAGGTTTTTCGTTCACGCTTCTCGGCGTCCAGATAGTCGGCGATTAAGGCGGTGAACGGAGGCCGGGTTGGTGGCGTTGGAGCGGGCTTTCGTAGGCCGCGTCAACGAACTATCGGGAGCATTCTCTCATCGTCACCCTCACCCAAATGGGCCCCTCGTGGGGCTTGAATTCCTGTGGCCTTCGCCGCTCGAATGAAGTTCAAGGATGTGGCGATCAGCCCATCTCGTCTCACGCCTTTCCGACGATGTGCCTGGGAATCCTCGCACGATTTGGCGTCACAAATTGGTGGCGTAAATGAAAGCGTTGAACGCCGGGTGGCCTGTCGACGTCGGCATGTGCATAAGGTTTGCTAGGGAGGTTTTTGACTAAAGGAGCGAGGAATGGGCGGCGCCGGCGTCGCGACCGCCGAGGGTCACAGGTGGACGCGTCGCCGACGCGTCCCTATCTAAGATCCACCTAAGGCAACTATGTCATGACGCTGTCCCGACCCTACCTTTTACAGAGGTCGGGGAAGTCGGTGAAGAGGCCGTCGACCTTGGCTTCGTCGAAGAGGACGCGCAGGAGTTCGTCGACGGAGGTGACGCACTTGGGCAGTTCATCCGCGCGGAGGGTGTAGGGGTGCGAGGCCAGGCCGACCTTATGGGCGCGGGCGGCGAGGTCGGTGACCTTGCGTTCGGCGGGCGACTTGCCGGTGACGACACTGCTGATGGGCGGACCGATGCCGTCGACGAGCTTGGCGAGATCGGCCAGGCCGGCGTCGGTCTGCAGGTAAGTGAAATCGGTATCGCCGGGGCCTTGGCCTTTGCCGCCCAGGAGCATGATGAGCTTGCCCTTCCAGGCCAGCTCACCGCGGAGGCGTTTGATCTCGGCGAGTTCGAAGCACTGCACGAAGCAGGCGGCGTCCTTGGCGTCGTAGCCATACCGACGCAGGATCGGCAGGACCGTACCAGCGAGGTCACGGCCTTCCTTATGATGCCACGCCGGCGCTTTGAGCTCGGGGTAGATGCCGACGCTCCGCCCGGTCGAGCGGTTCAGCTGTTGGATGAACTGGATTTCTTCCTCGAGCGTCACGACGGAGAAAGAACCGACGCCGACCGGGAAGCGTCGAGGGAAGGCGGCCTTGCCGGTCTTGGGGTTGAAGCGCTCGGTGACGTTGAGCTGCTTCAGTTCGGCCACCGTGAAGTCGAGCGCGTAGAAGCGCCCGTCCGCCCGCTGATGGCCCGGGAATTTCTTGGCGACGTCCGTCGTGGTGTCGATGTGCGTGTCGTGGAAGATCACCGGCACGCCGTCTTTGCTCAAGACCACGTCCTGCTCGAGGTAGTCGGCGCCTTGCCCGTAGGCCAGGGCCTTGGCCGCGAGCGTGTGCTCGGGGAGGTAGCCGCTCGCGCCGCGATGCGCGATGATCAGCGGACGAGGTTCCGCGGCGGTGAGGGCGGCGAGGGAGAGGAGGAGAGGGAACAGGAACCTGAGCACGGGGGTGATTTATGTGCAAAGGTGCAAAAGTGCAAAGGTGGAACTCGTGTGAAGCACGAGAGGGGGCACGTGGGCATGGGGGAGAAGAATAGAGGCACGGAGGCCCGGAGGCTCAGGGGGATGTATCAGGGCTTGGGGGTCTCGTGTTTGCCCGGGGTTGCATGTGTGCGTGGCGCGGTTAGGGTCGGGACATGCGTAGCACTTTACTCACGTTGGCCGTCTTGGCTTCCGCGGTTTTCGCCGCCGATACCCCGAAGGCGAAGTTCCGGCCGCCGTCGGCCGCGGAGGTCTTCGACCCGAAGACGCCGGTGGTCTTCGCGGATGATTTCATGACCGGCGTGTTCTCGCCGAAATGGCGTTTCTCCGAGAACGCCAATTACGCGGTCACCATGCCGAACCCGGAGCTCATCCGGATCGTCGAGGCGCCGGAGCTGCCGGGCAAGAAGGCCGTACGTTTCTCGGTCGTCCGCGGTCCGGGCGTCTTCCGTTCGGAGATCTCACTGCCGCATGAGAAGGGTTGGAACGAGCGCTGGTACGGGGAGCGCGTCCTGATTCCCAAGGAGTGGGTGCGCGATCCGGCCAAGCCGGTCGACATCGTGATGCAGTGGCATGCGATCCCCGGCGATTTCCGCGCGACCTATCCGAACATGGAGATCTCGGTCGGTGACGATCGTTGGATTCTGCGGCAGAGCTTCGGCGATCCGAAGACCAAGCCGACCCGCCGAGAAATCCGGTTCGACGACCGCGTCCAGCCGGGCGTCTGGACCTCCTGGGTCATCCATGCCAAATGGTCGCCTCGCGAGGACGGGCTCCTGCAGGTCTGGAAGGACGGCCAGCTCGTGGCCGACCTCAAGGGCCCCAATACCTACGGAACGATCGGCTTTGAATACACGCCTTACATGAAGACGGGCATCTACCATCCCGAATGGAACGTCGACAAGCCGGGCGGCCGCGAGCGTTTCGAGGCCGAGAAGCCCGTCGCGCCTCATAAGATCGTCTACGTCACCGACCTCAAGGTCGGCGACGGGCGGGCGAAGTACGAGGACGTGGCGCCGCGGTGAACGCGACAGGGCAGAGGGGGTATCCAGAAAATAATCCGTAAATCTTCCCCTAAAGGGGAATGGGACGGCGGAGGGTCCGAGCGTGGGGTGTTTTCTGAAACCCAGGGTATACTGCCGTCCTCATGCCCCGCTACACCCTCCAGGCCGAAGCCTTCCGTAAGAACACCCGTCCGGTCATCTGGCTCGACGTCGAAAAGCGTAAGGCCGATGCCGAGCCAGCGCTGACGACCGTCGTCTGGGCCGAGGGCCTGAAGACCTATGTCCACGACACGATCCTCGCCGAATCAGCCAAGGCCCGCGGCTTGGAGCTCCAGTCGTGGACCGAACTCGCGACAAGGATCGTCGAGGCGGCCATCGCGACCGAAGCGCTCATCGCCGGCTACAGCATCCCCGAGCGGGACCTGCTGATGAAGGCCTGCCCGGCGCAGGCGGAATGGATCAAGGAGCATTACCTTAACGCCAACGCGGCGAAGTGGTTCAAGAACCGACGACCCGCGCTCTACGCCGAGGCTTGCCGCACGGCCGGGGAGAAACGGAAGCCCGGTCTGAAGGATTTCCTCATCCAGCCGGCGGTGGGCTATCCTTATAAGAGATACCTGCTCGACGTGCAGCCGGGTTCGATCCTCGGACGCATGCGTAAGCTGCTCGCCAAGCGGGACGGCGTGCATCGTGAGCTGACCAACGAAGCCCGGCGTGACTGGACTAATCTTATCGAATACAACCGTCAGGACGTCTTGGGCATGATCCACGTGGTCGCTTATGCGAAAGGCGACGGAATTGCGGGCTAAGTCCGTGGTAAGGGGGGGGTTATGATTATTTCGACAAAAGGCGGCCGGTTTGGCCAATCTTCGCGTATTGATATTCCCCTTGCGTTCCGTGGAATAGGCGTGTGTCCAATCCCCGGGACATGACCCCCCGTGATGATGAGGCGGAGCCTTTGGCCCGCCCCAGGCGCACCCTATGGCGACGCCTCGGGGGCGAAGGCCTGGCCTTGTCGGTCATCTTGCACTGCTTCCTCGTGCTGATCGCCGTCATCTGGGTGGTCTCGACGGTCACGGACGGAGCCGGCAAGAAAGATCCGAACACCTTCGCGACGGGCGCGGGCGGCGGCTCCGGCGGGACCAAGGCCAAGGAATTCAAGACCAAGGCCGTCCCTAAGAACATCAAGTCGCTCGCCAAGACCAACACGCGCATCACGAGCAAGAACGCCAACGCCACGCTGGCCGTGGCCAGCCTGCCGAGCCTGTCCAATCCCCTGCTCAGCGCCGGCGCGATCGGCGGCGGCTCCTCGAAGGGCTTTGGCGGCGGGAGCGGCGGCGGCATCGGTTCCGGCAAGGGCCTCGGCGTCGGCGGCGGCCGGAATTTCGTCTCGCTCTTCGGCGGCCGTGGTGGCGCCGGCACCGCCCTGCTCGGGCAGTTCTGGGACATCAAGCGCCCGAAGGACCCGAACAAGCCTCCTCTGATCAAGCTCACCTCGGGCAGAGGCGGCTACGGATACACCGAGCAGGAGCTCTCCGAGTATTTCAAGGCCATCCGCTCCGTCATCACCCGTGGAAGCCCGGGCGTCGCGCTGGAAAAGTATTTCCGCGCCGACGCGATGCTGTCGGCCCATGGCATCATCCAGCCCACGATGGATGCGCGCGAAGCCCCCAAGGCGTTCGGCGTGGAGAAGGAGGTCGCCCCGGTGCTCTGGCTCGGCGTGTACCAGGCCAAGATCAGCGCGCCTTTCTCGGATAGTTTTCGGTTTGTCGGCGGTTGCGACAACGTCCTGGTCGTCATCGCCAACGGGCGGATCGTGCTCGACGGCAGCCTCAAGCATATGCCCGGTGCTTCGGCGAAGCATTACTATGCTTCGGACTGGAAGCAGACCACGCCGCCCGTGAAGGGCGCCGTCCAGCGGCCGGCCACGAACAACTTCCCGTTTGTCTACGGCGACTGGATCCAGATGGGCCCGGGTTCCACCACCGACATCACCATCATCCTCGGTGAGACCGGCGGCAAGTACGGGGCTTTTCTCTGCATCGATTATAAGTCCGCGCCCTGGCATAAGGGCGGCTCCCTGCCGACCGGCGGCATGCTGCCGGCCTTCCTCGTCGGCAAGCCGGACAAGGAATTCAAGGACCTCGTGATGAAGGCCGGGGCGGAGCACAACGTCACTCCTTACCTGGACGGGCCGATCTTCACGCCGAAGCGGATCGGCCTCACCGTGGCGAGGTAAGGGCGTGCCGACGGGCGTCCGTCCGCGCGCAACGTCAGGCGCGACGTCGGCTCACCCCTGCCATGCGGCCGAAGGTAGGGGCGGGGCTTGCCGCGCCCTCTTGCCTTGGCGTGCACGACGGCGTCGTGATCGAGGATGGCCGGGCCGGTCATCCCTAGCTGGAGACAACTAGGTCGGCACGCAGTGCCAACCCTACCCAAGATGCAGCGGACGCTTCGCCGACGCGTCCATGCCTCGATACGTCCATGTCGTGATGCGGCCCCGACCCTGCCTCCTCACTTCGGCGCTTTGCCGTAGTAAGGAAACCGGTCCCACGCATCGTAGGCCTCATCGAGACGAGGGTCGTGCGTGTCGCGCATCCAGGCGTCGACCCGGGCGCGCTGAGCGGCGAGGTCCGCCGCGTAAGCCGGATCGGCGGCGACGTCCGTCAGCTGATCGGGGTCCCTGCGCAGGTCGTAGAGTTCCTCGCGGGGGCGTTTCCCGAAGATGCGCGCGAAGAACGGCCGGCCCAGGGCGTCATGCTGATGGGCGAGCAGGAAGTCCTTGGTCGCGGTCGTATCGACGTCGCCGAATGGGCGGCCGTGCAGGAAGAGATTATCCGGATCGCCGGCCGGCCAGCGGTCGGGGCGCAGATTGCGGACGTAGAGGAAATCGCGGGTCCGGACCGCGCGCATCGGGTAGCTGAGGTGACCGTGGCGCACGTCGGCATGGCGTTCGCGTTCGATGAAGACCGCCTCGCGGCCGGCGGCGGGTTCGCCGCGGAGCAGGCCCGTCAGGCTACGCATCGTCATCGTCGAGGGCGGCCGCAATCCGGCGGCTGCGAGGAAGGTCGGGGCGAGGTCGCCGAGATTCACGAAGGCGTCGACCTTCCGCGCCGACGGGGCCGTCTTGCCCCAGCGGACCGCGAGCGGCACCCGGGAGCCTTGGTCATAGCAATTGCCGAGGCCGCGGGGCATCTGCCAACCGTTGTCGGAGCAATAGACGATCAGGGTCCGGTCGAGTTCGCCCGCGGCTTCGAGCGCGGCGAGCGCAGCCGCGGCTTCGCGGTCCATCCGGATGATACCGCCGTAATAATTCAACAGGTCGAGGCGCACCTCTTCGCAGTCGGGCAGCTCGGGCGGAATCGTCAGCCGGGCCGGATCGAGTCCGGCCTGCCGGGCGTCATCGAGGTAAGGCCGCTTGCCGGCTTTCGTCGCCGTGTCGGTGTTGCCCACCCAGAAGAAGAACGGCTGACCCGGACGGCGGGCTTGTAGGAAAGCTTCGAGGCCCGCGAACTTCGGGCCGACCGGATTCTCTTTCCAGCCGGAGACCTCGACGTTGCCGGGCGCCCACGGTTTGCCCTGGTAGCCGATCGCATAGCCGGCCTCGCGGAGCAGCTGCGTGACGACCGGCGTATCCTGCGGGAAGCCGCTCCAGAGCGAGGCGCGTTCGCCGAGTTCATGGACGGCTCGGCCGGTGAGCAGGCTCGAGCGGCACGGTGAGCAGGACGGCGCCGGATTGAACGCATGCGTGAACAGCACGCCTTCCTTGGCGATCCGATCGAAGGCCGGCGTGCGCGCGTGCGGATCGCCGAGGATGCTCGCATGGGGAAAGCGCCAGTTGTCGCCGAGGATCAGAAGGATGTTCGGACGATCCGCCGCGGCCGCGTTGAGCGCGGACACGAGAAGCAGACAGAAGATGGCGGCGAAGCGCATGGCGGGAGGGCCCTAGGGGCGAGGGCTTGAGGATGAGAAGTTAGGGGCGAGGGTATGGAGTGTCGAGTGTGGGCGGTGACTTCAGGGGGCGGGGGCGAACTTGAAGTCGAGATTTGCGAATTCAAAAGGGTCGGGATTGCAGGCGGGCGGGGGTGGGGTAAGGTGAGGGCATGCTGATTCCCGTCGAAGAACTGAAGTTGTTGTACGAGCGGGCCATCGTCCGGGTCTCGGACTCGCCGCCTCGCCCCGTCTTGTCGGCCGAGCGTTATCAGGGTGGGTTCGGCTTCCTCCGCAACGGTGTCGAGTATCGGCTGGTGTTCGATGCCGCCGAGTCGCCGGAGTGCATGACCTTGCAGACGAACCTGGATTTCATCAGCGGCCGGGCCGGCCTAGAGGGCATGCGTCGGCTCGTCGCCCAGCTCAACGCGGAGAAGAAGGGCGTGAAGTTCGTCCTGGTCGAGGCCCCGGCTCCTTTCATCGTCTGCTCGGTCGAGGCGATCCTCGCCGGGTTCCGTCGCATCCCGAACACCGAGGTCGCGGAGACGATCGTGCAGAGCGCCATGCGCCGGCTTGAGGACGTGACCGAGGAGATCCGGCATGATTTGACGCGTCGCCGCTGAGCGCAGCGGCGACGCGAGGGGGCAAGCTGGCATCGTGGCAATGATGCGGACGATGCGCGGGCATGGGCTGATGGGTTGCAACCTTGGGTCAGCGACGATGTCATAACGATACCCTCATGAAGAAGCTGCTGCTACTCCTGCTCTGTCCGTTCGTCGTGGCCGCTCCCCGGAAGGAAAGCCACGTGGTGATGATCAGCCTGGACGGCTTCCCCGCCTGGCTCTTCAAGGACGAGTCGCTGATGATCCCGAACCTGCGCAAGCTCGCGGCGGAGGGCGCGATGGCCAAGGCGATGACGGTCAGCAACCCCTCCATCACCTGGATCAACCACACGACGCTGGTCACGGGCGTGCACCCCCGCCGCCACGGCGTCCTCTATAACGGGCTCCTCGTACGACAGGGCGCCGACCAGCCGCCGAAGATCGAGCAATGGGTCGACAAGACCCGACTGGTCTTCGCGCCGACGCTCTATGACGTCGCCCACGAGAACGGCCTGACCTCCGCCGAGTCCGACTGGGTCGCCGTCACGAACGCGAAGACGATTGACTGGAGCTTCCCGGAGATCCCCAAGGTCGGCGGCCCGATGGAACGCGAACTCGTCGACTGCGGCGTGCTCGAGGCGCGACACCTGGATTGGATGCAGCTCAACGGCCAGCGCAAGAGCGTCACCTTCCTCGACAACATGTGGACGCGCGCCGCGAGCCGGATGTTCACGCAACATCGTCCCAACCTCCTGCTTTATCACACGCTCAATACGGATTCCACGCATCACGCCTACGGCCCCGGTTCGATGGCCAGCGCGACCGCCCTCGCTTACGCCGACCGTCTGGTGGGCGACCTCCTGCGATCGATCGAGGCCAGCGGCCTGCGCGACAAGACGACGGTGATCGTGACTTCCGACCACGGCTTCAAGAAGGTGACGAAGATCTCCCTGCCCAACGTGGTCTTGAAAAAGGAAGGGCTGGTCCGCGCGCAGGGCGGCAAGGTGCTTTCCTGCGACGCCTATGCGATGACCCAGGGCGGCATCGCCTTCGTCTACGTCAACGACCCGTCGCGCAAGGACGAGTTGCTGCCGAAATTGAAGGCACTTTACGCCCAGACCGAAGGGATCGACCGCGTGCTGGATGGCTCGGAAGCCCCGACGCTCGGCATGCCGACGCCGGCCGAGAACCAGGGCATGGGCGACCTGATCCTCTACGCGAAGAACGGCTACGCTTTCCGGAACGACGTCGGCGGCGACCTGGTCGCGGCCCCGGCGGTCAATTACGCCGGGACCCATGGCTACCTCAGCTCCGACCCGGAATTGGATGCGATCTTCATCATCAGCGGCCACGGCATCAAGAAAGGCGTCGTCATGGAGCGGATGCATAACGTCGACGTCGCCCCGACGGTCGCGCGTCTCATGGGCATCACCTTGCCGAATCCCGACGGCCGCGTCCTGGAAGAAGTGCTGGCGAAGTAAGAAGGGCGGGGAAAGCAGAGGCTCTATTCCGGCGGCCAAGGCCTAGCACGATGCACCTGGCCAACTTGCCAGCAGGCCAGCTGACGAAAATGAATCCTGGCGGAGGGGAAGGGATTGGCTGCGCTACGCTCCGGGACTGCGTCCCGATCCTGCGGATCGCCTGTTCGCCCCTGCGGGCTCACCGAACCCGGGTTCTCATCCCTCCCCATGTCAACTGGCCAGCTTGCCAACAGGCCAGCTGATGAAAGTGAATCCTGGCGGAGGGGAAGGGATTGGTTCGCTGCGCTCAGGGCTTCGCCCCGTTGCCTGCGGCAACGCCCATCTCACAAGGCGGTCGCCTTGTTCGTCGACCCCCTCCGGGGGTTCTCATCCCTTCCGCTGGCTGTATCGGCCCCGTGTCACCGTTACTCGTGCCCCCGTGTCACCGTGAAAGGTTTCCTGGCGGAGGGGAAGGGATTCGAACCCCCGGTACCTTGCGGTACATCTGATTTCGAATCAGACGCAATCGACCACTCTGCCACCCCTCCTAACCAGGACTGTTGAGGAAGTCCGTGTAAGGCGGGCGGGCAAGACGTAAATGAGCGGGAAAGGCGTGGCTTAAGGCCTTGGGGACGCTTGCCAGCCTCCGAATAGCGGGTATCTCGATGGTTAACCCCGCATCTCCTCATGCTCCTCCGCCTGCTTTGCTTGGTCGTGTTCTGCCTCAGCTCCGTCGTCGCCTCGGCGGAGACCGCTTGGATCTGGGGCGCGAAGAACAACATCGCGAAACAGGAGGTCTGGTTCCGTGCCTCCTTCGAGCTGAAGGAAGTCCCGGCCAAGGCGCTGCTGCAGGCCACCGCCGACAACCACTGCGTGGTCTGGCTCAACGGCAAGGCGCTCGGAGGTTCGGATGACTGGGCCGAGTGCCTCGCGGCCGAAGTCGCCGGCGACCTCAAGGTCGGCGTGAACACGATCGCCGTGCTCGCCCGCAATGACGGCGGCATCGCCGCGATGACCCTCCGTCTCTCCTCCGGCAAGACCGTCCTCGCCGAGACCGGCACGCACTGGAAGGCCTCGCTCGCCAAGCCGGGCAAGGGTTGGGAGGGCGCCGGTTTCGCTGACGCCTCCTGGGCCGCCGCGACGTTCGTCAAGAAATACGGCGAACAGCCCTGGGGTAAGCCTTTCGACCGTCAGGCCGCCGTCGCCAAGAGCGGCAAGCGCACGCCGTCCACTTCCGTCGCTCCGCCCGAGGAGCTCATCCTGCAGCCCGGCTTCAAGGCCGAGCTCCTGCACGTCGTCCCCAAGCCGGAGCAAGGCTCCTGGGTCTCGCTCGCCGTCTCGCCGGAGGGCGACCTCGTCGCCGGCGACCAAGGCGGCGTGCTCTGGCGCGTCTCGTTGAAGGATCCGAACAAGCCGGTCGTCACCAAGATCGACACGAAGTTCTTCGGCTGCCACGGCCTCCTCTTCGCCCACGGCGCGCTTTACGCCTGCACGAGCGAGAAGGGCAAGGGCGACATCTGGCGCCTGCGCGACACCAAGGGCGACGGCTCCTATGCCGAGCAGACGCTCATCCGTCCGCTCAAGGGCTCGGGCGAACACGGCCCGCACCAGCTCGTCCTGGACCGCGACGGCTCGATCCTCGTGGTCGGCGGCAACCACACCAAGCTGCCCGACGACGAGAAAGCCGGCGCCCCCGTGAAGCGTTACGACGAGGATGACCTCCTCAAGAAATACGAGGACGCCAACGGCCACGCGGCCGGCATCAAGGCCGTCGGCGGCTGGATCGCCCGCATGGACAAGGACGGCAAGGACTGGGTCCGCGTGACCACCTGCTTCCGTAATCCTTACGACTGCTCCGTCGCTCCGGACGGCGACATCTTCACCTACGACTCCGACATGGAGTGGGACATGGGCGCCCCGTGGTATCGTCCGACGCGCATCTACCTCTGCACCCCGGGCGGCGAGCTCGGCTGGCGCTCCGGCGCTTCCAACAATGCCTTCCCGACCCTCGACATGCAGCCCGCGCTCGTCGACATCGGTCCGGGCAGCCCGACCGGCACCACCCTGGGCACCGGCGCCAAGTTCCCCGCTTCCTATCAGCGCGCGTTCTTCGCGTGCGATTGGACCTTCGCCACGCTCTACGCCATCCACCTCACGCCGGAAGGCGGCGGTTGGAAGGCCCGCAAGGAAGTCTTCGCCGCCGGTCGTCCGTTCTCCGTCACCGACGCCGTGATCCGTCCGCAGGACGGCCACATGTACGTCACCATCGGCGGCCGCGGCGGTCAGTCCGCGCTCTACCGCATCACCTATCAGGGCAAGGAGTCCACCGCGCCCGTCGCCTGGTTCGACGCCACGCCGGAGCAGAAGCTCCGCCGCGAACTCGAAGCCCTGCGTGACGTCGCCCCGTCGGCCGCCGCGCTCGACAAGGCCTGGCCGCTCATGGGTCACCCCGACCGCTGGGTGCGTTACGCCGCCCGCATCGCCGTCGAGCATCAGCCCGTCGACGCTTGGCGCGCGCGCGTGAAGGCCGACGCCAACCTTGACCTCGCGCTCAACGCCGCGCTCGCCCTCGCCCGCTGCGGTGGCGCGCAGGATCTCGCGGCCATCGTCGCCGCCGCCGACTCGGCCGCCCACACCAAGGACCTGCGTCTCCGCCAGGACCGCCTCCGCGTCTTCCACGTCGCGTTCTCGCGTCATGGCAAGCCGGACGCCGCCACCGTGGCCCGCCTCGGCAAGGAAAGCGCCGGCCGCATCCCCTCCGGCGACAACGCCCTCGACCGCCTGCTCGCGCAGCTCGCCATCTACCTCGGCGAACCCAGCGCGCCGGCCCGCGTCCTGCAGGCCATGAAGATCGCGCAGCCCAGCCCGGCCGTCGTCGCCGATCCGGAGATCCTCGCGCGTCATCCCGGTTACGCCAAGGCCGCCGCCGCCGCGATGGCCGTCACGCCCTCGTCGACGCGCATCGGCCTCGCCGTCTACCTCAGCCGCGCGACCGTCGGCTGGACGCCGGAGCTGCGGAAGCAGTTCTTCGGCTTCCTCGACGAACTCGCGCTCGCGCAGGGTGGCAACTCCCTGAAGGGCTTCGTCCGCAACATCCGCAAGGAAACCCTCGCCTCGATGCCGGAAGCCGAGCGCGCGGGCTTCGAGCCCGTCGCCCCGGTCGTGAAGGTCGAACCCCTCCCGGCCGCCGAAGGACCGGGTCGTCTCTGGACGCACGCCGAAGCCCTCAAGGCCTGGGAAGACGCCAAGGCCAAGAAGACCTTCGATTTCGCCAACGGCCAGAAGATGTTCGCCGCCGCGCTTTGCTCGCAGTGCCACCGTCTCGGTGAAAACGGCGGCGCGCAGGGTCCGGACCTTTCCGGTCTCGGCGCCCGTTCCGCGCCGGCCGACGTGCTCATGAGCATCGTCCAGCCCAGCGCCGTGGTCTCCGACCAGTATGCCAACTCCATCATCGGACGCGTCGACGGCGGCAAGACCATCGGACGCATCCTCAACGAGGAAGGCGACAAGCTGCAGCTCTCGGTCAATCCGTTCGATCCTTCGGTGCAGATTTCGGTCAACCGTTCGGACATCCTGTCGATCGACCGATCGCCGGACAGCCCGATGCCCGTCGGCTTGATCAACTCCCTCAATGCCCAGGAAGTCGCCGACCTGCTCGCCTATCTCGTCTCGGGCGCGAACCCGAAGGACGCGCTGTATGCTAAGTGAGCGCCACGCGCTCACTTCGAGGGGGCAGGTTGACAAGGTGACCCGTGGGCAAGGGCAGTGAATGATGAGGGCGGCTTCGGCCGCCCTTTTTGTTTGGTAGGGCTGACCGCCCCGGTCAGCCGTGGTCGAGCGGGCCGCTCGACCCTACCTAAAGACAGCTAGGTCGTGACGCGGTCCCGACCCTACCCACGTCAGGTGATGGCGGTTAGCGGTTGGCGGTTGGGAACAACAGAGAGGAAGCCAAGGTAGAGGAAAAGTTCCCGAGGGATATTCCCTGGTAGATAGACCTCAGATGTTTGT
Source organism: Verrucomicrobiota bacterium (assembly GCA_030834165.1). GTDB lineage: Bacteria > Verrucomicrobiota > Verrucomicrobiia > Opitutales > UBA953 > UBA953. Next base: position 14,656 of record JAURFU010000028.1, on the reverse strand, counting down.
GGTTTCGTGAGCTGATGCGGTGTTGCTGGCTGACGACATGCGTCGCACCCTCCTCGCTCTGGTCATCCTTTGCTCCTTCGGTCCGCTCCATGCCGGGGCGTCGAAGGAACTCGCTCCCTTGTTGCAGGCGGCCGAAGCCGGCGACGCCGAAGCCCAGTATACGCTCGCCGCGACGCTATATCATGGAGGTTCGGCCGAGCAGGCGGTGGGTTGGCTGAAGAAGGCGACGGAGCGCAAGCACCCCAAGGCCTGGCGTCTCCTCGGAGATTTCCACGCCAAAGGTCTCATCGCGAAGGGCAAGGCGGACTTCCGGGACGCCGCCGCGTGTTATCAGAAGGCGGCCGCCTTGGGAGATGCGGCCGCGATGGCGAAGCTGTCGGAATGTTATTTCGAAGGCCGCGGCGTCGGACGGAACGCCTTCATGGGCGTGAAATGGCTGCGGGCGGCGGCTCACGCCGGGGATCGGGGCGCGGCGCGCCTGCTGGCGATGCGCCTGGCGGAAGGCGACGACGTCTCGCGCGACCCGGCGGAAGCCTATCTTTGGCTGATCGTCGGCACCGAGGGCTTCGGTCAGGGACTCTGGGACGTGAAGCGGGAACAATTCCGGACGAAGGTCCCGGCTTCGCAGCGCAAGGCGACCGAAGAAGTCGCCCGTAAGGTCCTGCAGCGGACCCAGCCGCGTCGCTGAGCGACGGCGGACGGCTTAATAATTGAAAGCTGTGCTCACGCCGAAGCCGTCGTAATCCCGCCAGCCATCAGGTCCGCGCGTGGTCCGGCGGAGATAGAAACAGCGGAGCTCGCCGTTCTCCCAGGGCCGCAGGGTCAGGCCCAGCGGCGTCAGGCGGTTCTCGGTGACGCGCTCCTGGGTGAAATCGAAGAAGACCTCGTTGTTGGCGTAAAGCCCGCGGAAGAGCCCCTCGCGCCGGAGCGTCCAATCGAGCTGGGGGCGCACGCGGATACGCGTCGTATATTCATCGCCGCCGTCGCGCCAGCGCCATTCGACGCGGTCGCGGAAGGAAAGGGTCAGCGCGTCGTTGAGCCGGAAGGTCGGGTTGACCTCGAATTCCAGACGGAGCCAGTCGGAGCGCACGGTCTCATCGGCGTTGAGGGTCTCCAGCGCCGAAAGGTTGGCCTGCAGCTGCCACGTGGCGTCGAGGTCATAGCGTACGCGGGGGCTGACGATCCACGTATGGACGTCGCCCACGCCGTCGTCGGCGCGCAGGTCGGCGAAGTTGCCGACGCTCCACCGCTCATCGAGCCGCAGCCAGACCGTATGCTGATACCACCCTTGGACGCCTTCGGCGCGGAGCAGGAGGGGGCAGAGGGTCAGCCAGCAAAGGAGACGCATGGGGAGGATGAGAACGCCCGCGGGAGGGCAGACAAGCCTGCGCTCTCCCGGATCATCGCAGGGCCTTCAGTTCGGCGAGCATCAGCTTCAGCTCACGGAGGATGAGGTCCGAGGCGTCGGTCTGCACATGGCAGGTGCCGAGCCACGTCTCATAGCCGCCGAGCTCATGTTGCGCCGGCGTCGGCAGGTAGCCGTGGCGGCCGTTGGCGAGGCCGACGACCATCGTGCGGGCGAACGGACTGTCGGCCTTGAGCGCCAGGCCGATCTCGGCGAAGGTCTCGAACGGGATGCCCACGATGGCGAAGTCTCCGATGCGGACGACCTGCAGGACCGCGTCGACCGTATCGTCGGGGCGTTCATAGGCGGCGATTGTCCGGCGGGCGTACGGCTCGGCCAGCGCGGGCAGGTTCTTGATCGCTTCGGGGTCCTTGAGCGCGAGCACCGCCTTGGCATACAGCATCTGCTCCTTGCTGGGCCGGCGGTATTTCAGCTTCAGCACGCGTTCGGTCATGCCCAGCACCGGTCGCGGATCGTGGGCGCCCAGGCTGCGGCCGGCGAACCAGACCGCATCGGCGGCTTCCTGCGCGACGATGCGGGCCTGTTCCATCGGTTCGCGGGGCGGGCGGACCGTGCCGAACGGAGTGTTGTTGATGTCGCCCGACGTGCCGTTGGACATCATCGCGACGAGGGCCGGAGCGCCGAGACGCTGGGGCATGAGCCGGGCGAACTCCCCGTAGTAGTCCGCCGAGATCCGTCCGCGCGGCGTCGCGCCGACGTAATGCAGCGAGTAGTTGGCGAAGAGCCCGAGAGGTTTCTTGCGGGCGTCCTGCACGGAGAGGAAGGTGATCGCCGGGTCGGTCGGGCCGGCGGGCCGGTCCAGCACCGTCGGGGAGTTCGGCGGATTCATCTTCACCTGGTCGGTGCCGCCGAAGGGGTTGGGCTTCATCTGCCCGGGCTTGAGGAACCAACGGCGGTTGAAGACCTCGTGCGGGAGCGGCTGGACGCCGACGGCGACCGCGGCGGGACGGAGGGCCGCCTGGGCGCGGAGGATGGATTCGGCGATGCCCTCGACGAGCCGACGGCGGTTGACCTGGCCTTTGCGCGCCTCGCCTTGGGCGGCGTCGTCTTTCTCGGAAGGCACCGCCGCGCCGGAGTGCGTGTGCGTCGACGAGATGAACATGCGGTCCGTCGCCAGCCCGGTCTTCGTCGCCGCCAGGGCTTTGGCTTCGACGAGGATCGCCGGGGCGACGCCGAGGTTATCGACGACCACGAGCGCGAAGCTCGTCTCGCCGTCGGAAAGCACCAACGCCCGGGACATCAGCGGATCATGCACGCCTTCGGCGGGATTAGCCGAGAAACCGCCGGGCATGTTGACGGGGAATTCGGTCGGCGAGACGTCGACGGCCGCCGCGCCGGCTTTGAGCGGACGGGGTTCGGCGGCGGTCGCGCCGGCGACGGCCAGAAGGAGGGCGCAGAGGAGACGCATGGGGCGGGGTGGGGAGTTTCTAACCGGACGGCCGACCCTTGGCACGGGGAAAACGAGACGAGGGAGCCAAGCCGAGGGCATTGACCGTCTCTGGCGGAAGGGTAATCTGCCCGTATGTCACGACTCACGGCATACTCCCGACGGATCTACCTCGCGGCCTCCGCGGTCGTGGTGGCATGCATGCCGCTCGTGACCCTCGCCGAGAAGCAGGGCTGGAATCAGCGTCCGTTGCATCTCGTGCAGTCGTTCATCGCCGTGCCGGTCGCCTGCGTGGCGAGCGGGCTGTATCTGTGGAGCCGACGTAGGCAGCCGGGCGAAGGTGCTTTGCGCGCGCTCGCCTGGCTCGTGTTCGTCGTCACGCTCTTGTGGGTCGCGTTGCTGGCTTACTTGATATGGTTCGCGGATTACAGTTGGATGGATCAGAAGTAGGCGCGGCCTAAGGGCCGCGAGGGGGCGCGCTTGCGCGAGGGGGCACGTGGGCACGGTGACAAGGGGGCAGGGGGCCGACGATGAGAGGCTCGGAGGCTCAGGGGAGGAGGTGCGAAAGTGCAAATCGGCCTGCGGCCTGTGCAAAAGTGCAAAGGTGTGGAATGAGAAAGGGGTAGGGGTTGGGGCAGGGGTAGGGGTAGTTAAGCCCAGAGGGAAACCGGAGATGTAAGACCTGAGTTCAACTAGCCCAAGCTCTGGCCCTGGCTCTAGCCCTAAACTATCCCGTCATCGATTCAGCCCTCTGTCATCGACGCAGCCATCTATTGTTTAATTTTCAGGTGGCGGGTGGCAGCCTCGGGTGGCGGGAAGATGTCTGTCTCAAAAGGAAACCGGAGACCGGATGATTGGCTGGGGTGTATGTCCGAAGCATTAGTCCCGGTTTCCGGTCTCCCTTTGAGTTCTTTGGCTGTTCGACCCCGTCATCGACTCAGCCATCTGTCACGTGGGCACAAAAAAGGGCGGCTGGCGCCGCCCCTTCATTTCCTGGCCAACGGATCAACCGTTCAACCCATCAACCCTTCACGCAGGCAACGTGAACGCGGGGAGCTTGCGGATCTCGCCGCCGGCCATCGCGGATTCGTGGGCGAGGATGCCCGTGCAGGTCCAGTTGGCGGACTGACGCGCGTTGGGGAACGGCTCGCGCTTGGCGAGGAGCGCCTGGATGAACTCGTTGGCGAGGTGCGGGTGGGAGCCGCCATGGCCGCCGCCCTGCGTGAAGGACAGGTGGTCTTCGCCTTCGCCGTAGACGCCCTTGGTCGTGAAGCGTTGGATCTCCTTCGGCAGGCGATGGGCGAAGTCGGGCACCTTGACCTTCTGCGGAATCTCCGGTTCCGGCTTCTTGGCCGTATGGAGGACGGGCTCTTCGCCTTCGATCAGCGGCCATTCGAAGGACTGCTTCGAACCGTAGACATCGATGGATTCGCGATACTGGCGGGCCGTGTCGAAGAGCGAGCGGATGATGCGCGCCGAGACGTCGGACTTATGGAACTTGATGTGGGCCGTCTCGACGGCGAAGGGCGAGTTGTAGATCGGGATCATGTCCTCGGCGATGCGGCCGGAGCCGAAGCACGAGACATACTCGGCGTCGGCGCGGGTGAGGGCGAGCATCGGGCCGACGCAGTGCGTGGCGTAGTACATGGGCGGCAGGCCGGGCCAGTAGCCGGGCCAGCCTTCCATGTCCTGCTGGTGCGAGGCCTGGAGGAACTGCAGGCGGCCGAGCTCGCCGTTGTCGTAGAGCTCCTTCACGTAGAGGAACTCGCGCGCGTAGACGACCGTCTCCATCATCATGTAGCTCAGGCCCGTGGCCTTCACCAGCTTCACGATCTCCTCGCACTCGGCGATGGAGGTCGCCATCGGGACGGTGCAGGCCACGTGCTTACCGGCCTTGAGGGCGGCGATGGACTGGCGGCCGTGGTCCGGGATGGGCGTGTTGATGTGGACCGCATCGATCTCGGGGTCCTTGAGCATCTCCTCGAAGGACGTATAGCGCTTCGCGATGCCGTAGCGGTCGCCGATCTCCTTCAGCTTGTCCGGGTTGCGCTGGCAGATGGCGGCGATCTCCGCGTTGGGGTGCGCGAGGTAGATCGGGATGAATTCGGCGCCGAAGCCGAGGCCGGCCAGCGCGATGCGAATCTTCGGGGTGCTCATGGGAGTGGCTTCATTCAGCCCAAACGGACCGCGGAAGGAAGCCGATTTGCTGGGACGAATCCGACGGGGCCGGTTCGTAAACCTACCAAACAAGAAGGCCGCCCGGGTGGGCGGCCTTCGGAGGGGAAGGGCGGGTCGCTTAGACCTGCTCTTCGATCTTCAGGGCGCGGTAGCCGCCGATGCTCTTGAAGTAGAAGAGCAGCAGCAGGTAGATCGCGGCCATGGTCAGCGGCAGGAAGGAGTCGGCCTTCAGCGTGGCGCGGTCACCGGCCTGGTTGGCGGCGACGATGGCCTTCTGGTTGGCGGTACCCTTCTCGCCGGCGGCCTTGGCTTCTTCGAGCTTCTTACCGTCCACGGCGGTCACCGGGGCGAGGAAGAGGAACTTGGATTCCGAGGAGGCCTTGGCGGAAGCGTAGGCGGCCGGGGCGTCCTTCTGGAGGGCTTCGGCGGTGAAGCGGTCCTTGGCGTAGCCGAGGCCGGGGCCGCCGATCAGGCCGGCGGAGAGCATGCCGATGCCGCCCATGATGGACATCGCGACGGCGCCGGAGCGCGGGAAGCGGTCGCCGACGACGGCGAGCATGGTGGGCCAGAAGAACGTCTTGCCGAGGGCGTAGATGCCGAGGGCGACGAGCGCGATGCCGAAGCTGTTCATGCCGGAGGCGAGCTGGAGGCCGCCGAAGGCGAGGAGGGCGGAGGTGACCAGGATGCCGATCGGCGAGAGGCCGAGCTTCGTCTCGATGAAGTGAGCGCAGAAGCGAAGGCCGAACATGATGGCCGAGGTCCAGATGAAGAGAGCCTTGCCCTGGTCAGCGGTGAAGAGGTTGCCGGTGATGGCTTCGATCCAGGAGTCGGTGCCGAGTTCGACCGCGCCGACGATGGCGTGGGTGACGAAGAGCACGAACAGGAGGAGGGAGCCGAAGGTCCAGCCCATCGTGAGGCCGAGGCCCATGACGAGGGCGATGGTGATGGCGAGGCCGGCGGTGTTGCTCAGGTGCAGGGCCGACTGGGCCTGCAGGGCGATGAGCGCGCAGACGGCGATGGCGGCGAGGCTTTCAAGCGAAGGCTTCTTGATGAGGCGGCTGACCATGGCCGTGGCGATGAGCAGGATGACGCCGATGACGTTGGCGGTCATGGTTTCCAGGCCCAGCGCGCCGGCGAAGAAGAGGGTCAGGAGGTAGCAGACGACGGCACCACCAAGGATGCCGATGTCCTTGGTCATTTCGCCAAGGTCAGCGCCCTTCTCGGCAGCTTCCGACTTCGGGAAGGTCTGGCCCATGAACATGATCGCGTAGGCGACGGTCGGGACGAGGTAGAAGGAGAGCTGACCCTTCCAGCCGAGGCCGAGGCCGTGAGTGCCGAGAGCGTAGGAGGCGAGGGCGCCGACGACCATGCCGAGAGGCCAGGAGGCGTGCAGGATGTTCAGGTAGTGCGTGCGCTGCTTGGGGAAGATGGTGGCGACGAGCGGGTTGGCCACGGCTTCGAGGGTGCCGTTCGCGTAGGCGAAGATGAACATGCCCCAGTAGAGGAAGTCATACGCGTTCTGCGGGCTAGAGGCGCCGAAGGTGACGAACGCCGAGAGGATGTGGCCGAGGAGGGCGAGGGCGACGAGCTTACCGTAGCCGATCTTATCGACGATTACGCCGCCGATGATGATACCGAAGCAGAAGCCCGAGAAGCCGGCGCCACCGATGGCACCCAGCTGGGTGGCGGTGAAGCCGTATTCGGACGCCCAAGCGCCGAAGATGCCGCCGCGGAGGGCGAAGCCGACGCCGGCGGCAAGGATAGCCATGAAGCCAGCCCAGAGGAGCCGCTTCGCATTAGGTACGGTAGTTTCTTGCATAGTGTAGGGGGGGTACGGCTGTGAATAAAACCCATCAGGCCTCCTCTGTCGAGAAGGCATCTGGGGGCCCGACCCGCCTTTAGGGCTTGGGGGTCAGGCCTTTAAGTGTCGCCGGAACTCGGTCGGGCTGACCTTCATCGCCCGGCGGAACTGGCGGGAGAAATCGCTGGCGTCGTAGAACCCGGTCTGATGGGCGATCTCGGAGGGGCGGAGGGAGGTGGTGCGGAGCAGGTCCGAGGCGGCCGCCACCCGCATGCGGACCAAGTAGCCTCTGGGGCTGACCTGGTAGGCCTTGTGGAATTTGCGCTCGAACTGACGGACCGACATCCCGGTGAGCTTGGCCAGCTTGGCGATGTTCAGGGCGTCGCTGAGGTTATCCTTGATATACTCGGCCGCGGCTTCGACCTGCAGGAAGGGCTCGAGCAGGGCCTTGGTGCCTTCGTAGCTGCGGACCGTCCCGCACACCCCGCAGGCGCGGCCGGCGTCGTCGAAGAGAGGGACCTTGGTCGTCTCATACCAGACATGCTCGCCGTCGGCGTTGGGGAAGAGCTCGATGATGCGGGGCAGGGGTTGGCCCGTCTGGCAGATCTGCTGGTCCTTTTTCCTGAAGGCCTCCACGAGTTCGGGCGGGAAGATGTCCCCATCGGTCTTGCCGAGCAGGCTGGCGACGTCAGGGAAGCCGCAGCGCTGGGCGAAGGCCAGGTTCGCCATCGTGAAGCGCCCAGCCAGGTCCTTGGCGAAGAACATCACGCCCGGCAGATGGTCGAAGACCGCGCGCAGGCTCTCCGTTCGCACCTGGCGCATCCAGTCCTGCGGGGGTTCTGGCGTTTTCATACCATAGAGGTTAAGGGTAATCAGGCGGGTTTCCACCCCATTTTAAAAGGGCCTAAGGCCTATTCTTACCCGGAGCCATTTAAGGGCGTTTTGTCGTTTAAACCATCTTCGGGCAGCCCTTATGCCGGGTCGGCTCCGGGCTAATTACCTCCCCGGTCGCCCGGGGAACCGAGTTTTGCTTTTGAGGTCTTTCTCATTCCCCTCTCCCATTGAATCCACGCACCATGACCTCCCTCAAGTCCCTCGCCCTCTGCTTCCTCGCCGCCGCCGCCGTGGCCGCCCCCGACGCCGCCTCCCTCGAGCGTGGCAAGGCCGTTTACTCCCGTACCTGCATCGCCTGCCACCAGCCGACCGGCATGGGTCTGCCGCCTGTCTTCCCGCCCCTCGCCGGTTCCGAATGGGTCTCCAAGGACGCCTCGATCGCCGTCCGTAACATCGTCAACGGCATGCAGGGTCCCGTCACCGTCAAGGGCGTCACCTACAACAGCATGATGCCCCCGGTCGCCGGCCTCTCCGACAAGGACATCGCCGACGTCGTCAATTACGTGAACAATACCTGGGGCAACAAAGGCCCGACGGTCACCGAAGAAGAAGTGAAGGCCATCAAGAAGAAGTACGCCGACCGCAAGACCCCCTGGACCGCGGCCGAATACGAGAAGGAAGCCAAGAAGTAAGCCGGCGCCCGCCGTCGGGCGGGGTGGCTTGACCAACGGGGACCTCTGCCGCACTTTGGTGTCACATCAAAGCGCGCGCAGGCGTGCCTTCCCCATGTCAACCCCCCAACCCCATCCCGGCGCCCCCGCCCGCACCCGCGAGCAGGTGGCCGACCTGCATTTCATGGACGCCCGGTACAAGCTGCTCGACCTGGCGGCCTTCCTCGACCGCCTCGACCGCGCCGCCGGCGGCGACGACCACCGCGTCCGGGGTCTCCGCGCCGCCCTCCCGCTCCTCTTGGAGAAGGACGAGGGCCGCGTCGCCCGCATCCTCAACCTCTGGAGCGACCCGTCCGTCGAACCCATCGCCAAGGCCGACACCAAGGCCGCCTCGGGCGTCTGGCCCGGTCTCAAGTAAGCCGCCGACCATGCGTTACATCGAACCGCACGGCCACATGGTGAGCCGCACCACCGACGACTACCAGGCCATGGCCCTCGCCGGCTGCGCCGCGATCTGCGAGCCCGCCTTCTGGGCCGGCTTCGACCGCAAGTCCGCCGACGGCTTCTACGATTACTTCTGCCAGCTGACGCAGATCGAGCCCAGGCGCGCCGCCAGATACGGCCTGCCGCATTACTCCTGGCTCTGCATCAACCCGAAGGAATCCGAGGACATGGCCCTCGCCGCCGACGTCCTCGCGCTGATCCCGGAATTCCTCAAGGCCCCGACGGTGCTTGGCATCGGCGAGATCGGCCTCAACAAGAACACGCGCAATGAGATGAAGGTGCTCGAGCAGCACATCGCCCTCGCCGTGCAATACGACCAGATGATCCTGGTGCACACGCCGCACCTCGAGGACAAGCGCAAGGGCACGCGCCTCATCATGGACTGCCTCAAGGCCAACGGCGTCGTGAAGCCCGAGCGCGTGATCATCGACCACGTCGAGGAGCACACGATCCACGAGGTCCTCGACCAAGGCTTCTGGGCCGGCATCACGCTCTATCCCGAATCGAAGTCCACGCCCGTGCGCGCGGTCGACATGATCGAATCCGTCTCCGCCCAGCGCGTCTGGCTCAACAGCGCCTGCGACTGGGGCCACAGCGATCCGCTCTCCGTGCCGAAGGCCGCGCAGGAGATGCGCCGCCGCGGACACTCCGCCGCCGCCATCGACCGTCTCGTCTACGGCAACCCGGTGAAGTTCCTCTCGCAGTCGCCGCGTTTCAAGGACCCCGCCGCCCAGGCCTGAACGCGTGAAGCTCACGTCCGGACTTTCCCTCGCCTACTGCACCAACGTCCACCGCGGCGAAGGGTGGGCCGAGACGTTCGCCGGCCTGCGCGACCACGCGCTCCGCGTCCGCGACCGCGTCTCGCCGGGCAAGACCTACGTGCTCGGCCTGCGCCTCGGCGACCTCGCCGCGAAGGAGCTCGCCGTGCCCGCCACGCTCGCGGCCTTCCGTGCCTGGCTCGACCAGGAGGACTGCGTCGTCGCCGGCATCAACGGCTTCCCGTTCGGTCCGTTCCACGGCCAGGCGGTGAAGGACAACGTCTTCGCGCCGGACTGGTGCGAGGTCCCGCGTCTCGAATACACCAACCGTCTCTTCGATCTCCTCGCCGCGTTCGGCCCGCCCGACAAGGTCGGCACCGTCAGCACGCTGCCGGGCTCGTTCAAGGGTTTCGGCCGCACGCCGGACGAACTCAAGGTCATGCGCCGCAACCTGCTCGCGTGCGCCGAACACCTCGCCCGTCTGCGCGACCGCACCGGCACGCATCTCCGCCTCGCGCTCGAGCCCGAGCCGATCGGCCATGCCGAGAACACGCCCGAAGCGCTGCGTCTCTTCGAACAGCTCCGCGCCGAAGAGCCCGCCAAGGGCCTCGTCGACGCGCACCTCGGCATCGCCTACGATACCTGTCACTTCGCGCTGCAGTATGAAGAAGCCCATGAGGCCATCGCGCGTCTCAACGCCGGCGGCGCGCCGGTGCTGAAGTTCCACCTCAGCTCCGCGCTCAAGCTCAAGCCCACCGAGGTCGCCCTCGCGCGCCTCGCCCGGATGCACGAGCCGACCTACCTGCACCAGACCATGGGCCGGGCCAAGGACGGTGCGATCGTCCGTTTCAAGGACATCCCGCTCGCGATGGCCGCGGTCGGCCAGCTCCGCACGCTCGAGGAGCTCCGCGTGCACTTCCACGTGCCGGTGAACGCCGACCGCCTGTCCGACGAACTCTCCACGACCAACGACCACCTCCGCGCCGCGCTCGACGTCATCGCGAAGGCGCCGGGCGCCTGCCGCGAACTCGAGATCGAGACGTATACCTGGGAGGTCCTGCCGCCCGAGGTCCGTGCGGCCGACGTCGCCGACATGATCGCCGAGGAATATCGCTGGACGCTCGCCGAGCTCGCGCAGCGCGGCGTGCAGCCCCTCTGAGATGAACCCGAAGCTGCGCGGCTGGCTCATCCTCACCCGTGGCTCGAACCTGCCGACGGTCTGGAGCAACGTCATCGCCGGCTGGCTGCTCGCCCAAGGCCTGCGTCTGCGGCCGCCGGGTTCCGAATACGCCGGCCAGGCGCCGGATCCGCTCGGCTGGGGAGGATTGCTGCTCCTCCTGCTCGGCGTCTCGCTCACCTACGTCGGTGGCATGATCCTCAACGACGCCTTCGATGCGCGGTGGGATGCCGAACGTCGCTCGACCCGGCCGATTCCCGCCGGGCTCATCGCCGTCGGCGACGCCCTCCGCGCCGGCTGGGGCGCGCTCGCGCTCGGCTTCGTGCTCACCCTCCTGGCCGCGCCGGCTCCGCTGCGCAAGACCGTCGCCGTCGTCGCGCTCGTGCTCGCGCTCTGCGTGGTCGTCTACGATCGCTGGCACAAGGGCGTGAGCTGGGCGCCGCTGGTCATGGGCGCATGCCGCGCGCTCCTCCCTCCGCTCGGCTTCCTCGTCGCCGGGGAGCGTCTCTATCTGCTGCCGCTGCCGATGGGCAACGCCGACTGGGTCATGCTCGCGCACATGTTCGGGCTCTGGCTCCTCACGTTCGCGATCACGCTCGTCGCGCGTCACGAGGCCACCGGCGGCGGCGCCGGACGCTGGGTCGAAGGCCTGCTCTTCGTCGCGCCGCTGCCGATGTTCTGGGCGGTCGGACTCTTCTGGCCGTGGATGCTCCTCTGGTCCGCCGTCTACCTCTGGTGGCTGCTTCGCTCGAATCGTCGCAACCCGCTGCCGGCCGGCGTCGGCGCGCGCGTGGCCGACCGGCTGGCGGCCATGCCGCTGATCGACGTGATGACCTGCGGTCACGTCGCGTTCATCAGCCTGGCCCTCCTCGTTAAGCGGAAGGGCGTGCATCCCGAGGCCTTGTTCGACGCCGGTTGCCTGCTCCTGCTCGCCGTCGGCACCGCTCCGTTCGCCATGCGGCTCGTCCTGCGCTGGCGTAAGCAGATTCCCTCCACCTGAGGAAACGGCGGGTTTTCGTCCCTCCTTCGGGGTTTTCTGGGAACTGGGCTTGTCCTCAGGCGTCTCACTCTTTCTGATTAACCCTCCCCCAGGGCTATGGACGACTCCCTTGACCTCGAATTCGCGGTGACCTACCGCCATCGCATCTTCTTCACCGAAGGTGCGTTCGCTTCGGGCAACCGCGTCCTCGCCGACCTGTTCGCCGGGGCCAAGGTCATCCCGATCGTCGACGCCGGCCTGGCGTCGTCCCGTCCGGGCTTCGCCGCCGAAGTCGCCGCCTACGGCCAGGCCATGGGCGTGCACTTCACCCGTGCGCCGCTCGTGCTCACCGGGGGCGAAGCCGCCAAGAAGGACTCCGCCGTCGTCAAGGCCGCCCTCGCCGCGATCGAGGCCGACAAGATCTGCCGTCACTCCTACGTCCTCGCCATCGGCGGCGGCGCCTTCCTCGACGCCGTCGGTTTCGCGGCCGCCACCGCCCACCGCGGCGTGCGCCTCGTCCGCATGCCCACCACGACCCTCGGACAGGGCGACGCCGGCGTCGGCGTGAAGAACGGCATCAACACCTTCGGGAAGAAGAATTTCACCGGCGCCTTCGCCGTGCCCGCCGCCGTGGTCAACGACCTCGCGCTGCTCGCTTCGCTCGACGCCCGCGGCCTGCGCGACGGTCTCGTCGAAGCCGTGAAGGTCTCGCTCCTCAAGGACCCGGTATTCTTCGCCAACCTCGAGAAGGAATCCGCGCTGCTCGCCGCCGGCGATATCCCTGCCATCGGCCGCGCCGTCCGTCGCTCCGCCGAACTGCACGCCCGCCACATCGCCGGCAACGGCGATCCGTTCGAGCTCGGCAGCGCCCGCCCCCTCGACCTCGGCCACTGGGCCGCGCATAAGCTCGAGTCGATGACGAACCATCGCCTGACGCACGGCGAGGCCGTCGCGGTCGGCCTGGCGCTCGACATCCTCTGCGCCCGCGACCTCGGCCTGTTCGGCAAGGAAGAAGCCGAACGCACGCTCAACCTGCTCGTCGCCCTCGGTTTCCGGATCTACGCGCCCGAGATGCATCTCGACGGCGGCGCCCCGATGCTGGCCGGCCTCGAAGAATTCCGCGAACACCTCGGCGGACAGCTCACGCTCGTCCTCCCGACCGCCATCGGCAAGTCCACGCAGGTCCACGAGATGGCCGCCGGCGTGGTCCGCAAGGCGGCCGACGAACTTCGGACGCGGGATCAGCAGCCATGCGTCGCGCGGTCCTGAACGTCGTCGGCCTCTCCGCCCGGGACCTGAGCTCCGGCGTCATGCCGCGTCTCGCCGCGCGCGCCGCCAAGGGCAGCGTCGCCCGGGTCCGCCCGGCGTTCCCCGCCGTCACCTGCACCGCGCAGTCCGATTACCTCACCGGCAAGCAGCCGAGCGAACACGGCATCGTCGGCAACGGCTGGTATGACCGCACGCTCAGCGAGGTGCAGTTCTGGAAGCAATCGAACCGCGTCGTGCTCGCCCCGAAGGTCTGGGACGAGCTCCACGCCAAGAACCCCAGGCTCAAGGTCGCGAACCTCTTCTGGTGGTATAACATGGGCACCGCGGCGGACATCTCCGTCACGCCGCGCCCGGTGTACAAGGCGAACGGCGGCAAGGTCTTCGACATCGCGAGCTTTCCTCAGCGCTACCGCACCCTGCTGAAGCGCGACCTCGGCGATTTTCCGTTCCATTCGTTCTGGGGTCCGCGCGCCGGCCTGCCGTCGTCGCAATGGATCGCCGATTCCGCCCGCTGGATCGAAGAGCACGAGCAGCCGGACCTCAGCCTGGTCTACCTGCCGCACCTCGATTACGACCTTCAGCGCTTCGGTCCGGCCGACCCGCGCAGCGATCAGGCGCGCCGCGACGTCGACAAACTCGTCGCTGACCTCGCCGAATTCCTCGAAGCCCGCGGTGTCGAAGTCCTCATCGTCTCCGAATACGCCATCACCGCCGTCGACCGCGCGGTGCCGCTGAACAAGGTGCTCCGCCAGCATGACTGGCTCGAACTCAAGCCTGAGGACGGCAGCCTCACGCTCGATGTCTTCAACTCCAAGGCGTTCGCCGTCGTCGACCATCAGGTCGCGCACGTCGTCGTCCTCGACCCGTCGGTCCGCGAAGAGGTCCGCAAGGTCCTGCTCGCCACGCCCGGCGTCGCGCAGGTGCTGGACGCCGAAGGACAGGCCGCGGCCGGCATCAAGCACGTCCGCAGCGGCGACTTCGTCGTCGTCGCCGACGACCATAGCTGGTTCTCCTATTACTGGTGGGAAGAAGGCCAGGGTGAGCCGGATTACGCGCGCACCGTGGATATCCATCGCAAGCCCGGCTACGATCCTGTCGAGCTCTTCATCGACCCGAAGATCCGTTTCCCGCTGCTCAAGATCGCCTGGTTCCTCTTGAAGAAGAAGCTCGGCTTCAAGGCGCTCATGGAAGTCATCTCCCAGGACGCCTCGCTCGTGAAGGGCTCGCATGGCCGTATTCCCGAGGACCCGCTCGACTGGCCGGTGCTCATCGCGCAGGCCGGCGCCGCCTTGCCCGCGCAGATCGCTTCGACCGACGTCTACGGCCAGATCGCGAAGGGCTTCTGAGTCGGTCTGGGGTTGAAGCGGAACCTTGGTCGGACAAGGGTGGTCATACCCCCATGTCCGTCCGTGCTCTCGCCCTCGTCCTCGGTGCCGCGGCTTTCGCCGCGCCGTTCCCGCCGCCGCATGACAACCAGAAGGAGACGATCCCGGTGCTCAAGCCGGCGGACGCCCTGACCAAGCTGCACCTCCCGGAGGGCTTCAAGGCCACGCTCTTCGCCGCCGAACCGGATGTCCGCCAGCCCATCGCGATGTGCTGGGACGAACGTGGCCGCCTGTGGATCGCCGAGAACTATACCTACTCCGACGGCAAGGAACGCTTCGACCTCAAC
>JAURFU010000027.1 GCA_030834165.1 Verrucomicrobiota bacterium | reverse complement strand
TTGGTGGGCTTCTCCTTGGTCGTGCGGCCGGTGATGCAACCGTCCTCGACGGTCCAGAAATCGAGGCCTTTCCAGCCCGCGAGGTCCTTGCCGTTGAAGAGGTTCTTGTCCTCGGCGGAGACCGACGCGCAGAGCGCGGCGAGCGCGAGGAAGGGGGTGAGCAGCTTCATGAGGCGGGGGCGCGGGAGCTTACTTCTTGCGGCCGAAGAAGCGGTGCAGGTTCTTGAGGCCCTTCACGGCGATGTCGTCGCGGCGGGGCTCCATGGCGCGCCAGATGGCGGCGGCGCGGGCGATCACCTTGACGTCGGTGGTGAAGGATTCGATGACGACCTCCTGCTTGTAGCCGATCTTCCGGAGGGCGGCGACGATGGGCTTCCAGTCGAGCGAATCGTTGCCCGGGGTGCCGCGGTCGGTGCCGCAGGCGTGGAAGTGGCCGAGGTGCTTGCCGGCCTTGAGGATGGCGGCGGCCTGGTTCTTCTCCTCGATGTTCATGTGGAACGTGTCGAGGTGGAGCTTCACGTTCGGGAGGTTGACGGCCTTGACGAGGCGCAGGCCCTGGTCGCAGGTGTTGAGGAAGTCGGTCTCGAAGCGGTTCAGCGGCTCGATGTCGAGCTCGACGCCCTTCTTCTGGGCGTGCTTGCCGAGGACCTTGAGGTTCTTGACCACGAGCTTGAAGTGCTTGGCCTTGGTCTTGTCGTCATGGGCGCCGATGAGGCCGACGACGGAATAGAGCGGGCCGATGAGGCGCGGGCAGCCCATCTCGGCGGCCTGGTCGATCAGCGCCATGATGTACTTGCGGCCGTTGGCCTGGTCCTTGGCGGAGCCGCGGAGGTCGCGGCCCGGGCCCATGGCGGCGCAGATCGAGCCGATGGCGATGCCGGCCTTGGCGGCGGCGGCCTTCAGGAACTTCGGGTCGACGTGGGAGGGGTCTTCGATCGGGATCTCGACGGAGTCGAAGCCCCAGTTCTTGAGCTTCTTGAAGAGGTGCACGCTCTCGTTGGTGAACGGAGAGGCGTAGAGGAACGTGTTGAGGCCGAAACGCATGGTGGTGTGGATGATTTGGGGAGGTGCGGAGTTTCAGAGGGGGTCAGGGGGCGGTCAAGGCTGGGCGTGCATCCGAGGCCTTTTAAGGGACGAGGTCGCCCACGATCAGCAGGGCGCCGGGGAAGAAATGCAGGGGCGCGAAACGCTCCGGCTTGTCGATCTGGTTCTTGTTCTTCGCGAGGACGGCGGCCTTGTCGATCGGGTCGGCCAGGAGCTCGAGGCGCACGGTGTGCTCGCCTTCGGGCAGGTCGGTCCCGACGACGAAGGTGCTCAGGCGCGGGTACGTGCAATAGGCGTCGATCCGCTGGACGGACTTCTGCGCCTTGCCGTCGAGGGTGACGGCGACCATGCCGCCGGCCGGGCCGACGACGTCGTAGACGGCGCAGTGCGTGCCCTTGAACGTGAACTCGATGCTCTGTCCGGGCTGGGTGAGCTTGACCATCGTAGGCAGGCGCTTGGACCAACCCTTCGCGAAGGCGTCGGTCGCCATGTCCGCCGGCGTGAGGCCCGCGGAGAGCTTGGCGGCGGTGACCGGGACGAGCTTCGCGCGCTCGAGGTTCGCCGGATCGAGGGCGAGGCTGCACGCGTGGACCGTCGGCGAGTTGTTCGCGATCGCGAGGGCCGGCAGCGAGCGGACGATGGCCTGGGTGTAAAGCACCTGGCCCGTCGAATCATGCGGGTGCACGCCGTCCGCCGCGAAGACGAACTTGTCGCCGAGCGCGGCCTTCTCGGCCTCGGTCTTGGGCAGCTTCGCGCGCCAGGCCAGCTTGCCGGCCTTGGCCAGCTTGGCGACTTCCATGCCGAGCGTGATCGACGGGATCCCGTAGAAGTCGGCGACCTTCTCCATCGCGCTCGCGGAGCGCTGCAGCTTGCCCTCGAGCATCGGCGGCGAAAGCGACTCGGTGAGGGTGTAGACGAAACAGATGTCGGTCTTCGGATTGGCCTGCCAGGTCTGGCGCACGATGCCCTCCATGGCGCGGATGATGCGCCGCGGGTCGGCGCCGCCGTCGTTCACGGCGAACTCGACGAAGAGGAGGTCGGGGCCCTGCGAGAGCACGTCCTGCTTCACGCGGAAGACGCCGAGGTCCGAGCCGGTGCCGCCGATGGCGGCGTTGATCTCGGCGAAGCTCGCCTGAGGATAGGCCTTCTTGAAATGGGCCAGGGTCTGCACGCGCCAGCCGTTCTGCGCGGTGATCGAGCCGCCGAGATAACCGATCTTCACTTCGGCGCCGGTCGTCTGGGCCTTGAGGAAGAAGTTCGGCAGGCCGCCGCGGGCGAGGACCTCCTGGGCTTCGGCCAGCGGGTAATCCTGGTCGGCGGCGCGGCCGAGCACGGCGGCGCAGAGCGCCAAGGCGGAGAAGAGCAGTCTCATGGGGGTGACGGATTAGACGGAAAGAACCCCCGGGAGTTCCAGCCTATTGGCGAATCCGCCGAAAAAACGAAAGTCCGTCTTTCTTCCGCCGCCGGCCTCCGTAAGTTCGACACATGGACAACGTCACGCACGCCGCGCTGGGCATCGCCGCCGGGGTCGCCGTCCATCGGCGCGGCGGCTCGGTCTCCGCCGCCGCGGTGGCCGGCCTGCTCGCGGCCGAGGCGCCCGACCTCGACGTCTTCATCCGCTCCGCGGGAGACCCGCTCGTTTCGTTCCGCTGGCACCGCCACTTCACCCACAGCTTCGCCTTCGCGCCAGCGTGGGGCCTGCTCGCGGCCGTTATCTCGGCGTGGTTCTTCCGCCGCCGGCATAACGTCGGCTGGCGCGAACTGTTCCTGCCCGGACTCGCCGGCGCGCTCACGCACCTGCTCTGCGACGGCTGCACGAGCTACGGGACGATGCTGCTCTGGCCCTTCACGGAGGTGCGTTACGCCTGGGATTGCCTGCCCATCATCGATCTCGCGGCCACCCTGCCCTTGCTGACGCTGGCCGTGCTCGCCTGGCGCCGGCACTCGCCGCGCCTCGCCGCCTACGGCCTGCTCTGGTTCACGGCCTACGCCCTGACCGGCGTCACGCAGCAGGCTCGGGCCGAACGCAGCCTGCGCGCCTGGCTGGAGTCGCAGGCGATCAGGCCGGAGCGGCTGGCGGTCAAGCCAACGGTCTCGAACCTCATCGTCTGGCGGGCCGTCTGGCTCCACGAAGGCCGCTGGCACGTCGCCGCCGTGCGTAACGTCCCGTTCACGCCGACCCGCCTCGTCGTCGGGGAGACCCGCGCGGCCTGGACGCCCGCGTCCGTCGGCAATCCCCCGCCCTTCTCCGAAGGCTCCCACCTGATCGCGGACTTCTCCCGCTTCACCAGCGGCTGGAACACCTACGACCAGGCTGACGGCGCGATCCTCGTCGGCGACATCCGCTTCGCGATGCTCCCGACCAGCAGCCGTCCGCTCTGGTCCGTGCGCTGCGCCCCGGGCGGCGCGCTCGCCGACGCGTCCCTCGTCATGGACCGCAGCCTGCGGGACGGCGATTGGGGCCGCCTCGGCGCCTTGCTCTCCGGCTCCGACCCCCGTTTCATCGAGATCCGATAAGATGCGTGCCCTCCTGCTCCTCCTCGGCGCGACCGCCCTCGCCGCCGATTCCAAGTTCCAGCTCGTGCTCGAAGACGGCTTCGACGGCGCGGAGCTCAACGCGCAGACCTGGACCATCGAGACCGGCAAACGTCGCGATTCGCTGAACTCGCCGAAGGCCGTCGACCTCAAGGACGGCGTGCTGAAGATCACGACGTGGACCGACGCCGACGGCACGACCTACTGCGGCTTCGTGACGACGCGCAAGAAGTTCGCCGTCGTCCAAGGCAGGGTCGAGGCGCGCTGCCGCTTCTCCGTCCAGCCCGGCACGCAGATCGCCTTCTGGTCGCAATCGCCCACCTACGGCAAGTCCGGCACGGCCGCGGGCGCCGCGGCCGACGGCGTGGAGATCGACATCCTGGAGACGACCGGCCTGAAGAAAGGCGGCTACCAGTCGGTGCTGCACTGGGGCCCCTACAAACATGCGACGGAGAAGAAGGCCAGCTCGACGCAGCATCCCGCGGACGTCGGCGGCGAATGGCACGACTACGGCGTGGAATGGGATGATGCCGGCTACCGCTTCACCTTCGACGGCAAGGTCGTCTGGACCGACGCCAAGTGCCCGGGCTCCAAGGCCACGCAGTTCCTCCTCCTCACGAGCGAATCGAACCTCAAGGGCTGGAACGGCGAGCGCCCCAAGGAAGGTTACGGCCTCAAGGACGCCTCGAAGAACACCTTCGAGATCGACTGGGTGAAGGCCTGGAAGCGCGCCCCAGAGGCGAAGTGACTTAGCGCAGTTCGAACCGGTAATTGGCGACGGCCTCCGATTCGACCGGTGCGCGGTTGCGCGTCGCCGGCTCGAAGGTCGAAGCGCGGGCGGCCGCCAGCGCGGCCTCATCGAGGAGCCGGCTGCCGGAGCTGGCGGCGACCTCGACCTGGCGCACGGCGCCGTCGGCGGCGAGGACGATGCGGACGCCGACGACGCCCGCGACACCGGCGCGCCGGGCGCGCTCCGGGTAGGCGGGCTCCTGCCGCGCGCGGAAGGCGGGCGGCACGAAGACTTCGGCGACCGGCGGAGGGGGCGCGACGGCGACCACCTTGGGCTCGGCGGCCACGGGCGCGGCCGACGTGGCCGGCGCGACCGCGACAACGGGGGCGGCAGGCGCCATGGCCGGCGATGCGGGCAGGAAGGCCGGCGTCACGGGCAAGGCCAGGCCGGCGCCGAGGGCGGCGCCTTCCTTCGCTTCGCCGGGCAAGGCCACCGGCTCGGGCAGCAGGGTCACGAGGATGTGGCCGCCCTCCGCGACAGGCTCGCCGGCCCCGCGCATCCCACCGATCCAGACGGCGCCCAAGGCCATCGCGTGGGCGCAGGCGACCGCGCTCCAGATCAGGCGATGGCGGCGGCGGTCAGACACGTCAGGAAAGTCGGGGCTACGCCCGTCTCAGTCAAGGACGGGGCGTGTCATTTCGCGAGGTCGGGCGGGACCATCCACAAAAGGCTCCAAGCCCCATATGGGCGCGCGCGGTCCGGCTTGGCGCGCCGTTCCAAGGCCATCATCCCGGCCTTGCGGAAGCGGATCGCCTCGCCGCCGTCGGGCAGGCCGAGGAGGAGCGCCGCCAGCGACGCGAGATGCGGATTATGGCCGACGACCAGACGGCTGCGGCGGGATTTCGCGACGAGGGCCGCGAGCTTGCGCGGATCCATCTCGGGTTCCAGCCCGGGCAGCACCTTGAGCGGCAGGCTCGACCGGGTCGCCAGCCGCAGCAGCTGCGCCGTCCGGACCGCGCGCACCAACGGGCTGTGCTCGATCGCGTCGACCTCGCCCAAGGCCGCGAGGCCCGGCCCCGGGGCCAGCTGGGCGACCTGGCGCTGCCCATGCGGCGTGAGGTCGCGCGAGGCGTCGGGCGGCCCGGGGACGGCTTCGGCATGACGGAGCAGGAAGAGACGCATGCCGGCAAGGTGACGAGGCCCGGCCCCGATGCAAATCGGACTTGCTCCGTCGTCGCGTCCGTCAACCAATCGCCCGTGCGCTTCGTCGCGACCGCCCTCCTCCTCTGCGCCGTGCTCACCGCGGAGACGGGCGCGCAGACGCGTTACTCGAGCCAAGGCATGCGGGTCGACGGTTCCATCTGCGTCGACGCCGCGACCGGCGCCGTGCTGGCGCAGACCACGGCGGACTACCCGGGCAGCCCGGCGAGCGTGACGAAGCTGATGACCCTCCTCCTGGTCCTGGAGGACATCCGCGACGGCAAGACCACGCTGCGCAGCCGCGTCGGCGTGACCAAGGAGGCGGCCGGCACCGGCGGCTCCCAGATCTGGCTGGCCGTCGGCGAGACCTTCTCGGCGGAGGACATGCTTTACGCCCTGATGCTGAAGTCGGCGAACGACGTGGCGGTGGCCCTGGCCGTCGACCGCGCCGGCAGCACCGCCGCCTTCGTCGCCCGCATGAACCGCCGGGCCGCCGAAATCGGCATGGCCCGCACCCGCTTCGTCACCCCCAACGGACTGACCTACGGCAAGGGCCCGCACGACACCACGACCGCCCGCGATCTCGCCAAGCTCGCCGTCGTCCTCTGCGCCATGCCCGAAGCCCTCCGCTTCACCTCGGCCAAGCGTTATGTCCTCCGCCGGCCGCTCAAGCCGATGGAAGTGCTGAACCACAACCCCCTGCTGGATTCCTTCCCCGGCTGCGACGGACTCAAGACCGGCTGGACCGAAGCCGCCGACGCCTCGATCGTCACGACCGCCAAGGTCGGCGGGCAGCGGGTCATCGCGGTCGTGCTCGGCTGCCAGAGCCCGCTGGGGGCCAAGGCGGAGCAGCGGCTCCGCGACCAGTTGGCGGCCGACCTCATGAAGGCCGGGCTGGCCAAGCTCCAAGCCCAGGCCGCCGCCCAGGCCAAGCTCCCCGCCCTCCGGCCTGCGCCCCAGAAGCCCCTGAAACCTAAGGAAGAGCCTGGTTTCTGGGAGTGGCTGGGGGATTTGTTTAGCTTCTAACCCCCGCCCGGAAGGGGGTGGAAAGAGGTAGTGAACATTTGTTCATTTTGCTTGCCACGTTCGCCGTGGGCGGCAATTTCCATTCCGCATACCCAACGTCATGTCCGCCAAATCCGAACCCACCGCTAAGGAAAAATCTGCCCACCAGGCAGCCGAGAAGAAGACCCTCGATCTGGCTCTCTCCGCCATCAACAAGCAGTATGGCGACGGCACCCTGATGCGCATGGGGGACGCGACCAAGATGCAGGTCTCGACCGTGTCCACCGGCTCGGTCGCCATCGACCTCGCCCTGGGCGTCGGCGGCCTCCCCCGCGGCCGTATCGTCGAGATCTTCGGCCCGGAATCCTCCGGTAAGACGACCCTCTGTCTTTCCATCATCGCCGAGATCCAGCGCCAGGGCGGCAACGCCGTCTTCGTGGACGTCGAGCACGCCCTCGACCCCCGCTACGCCAAGGTCGTCGGCGTCGACCTCGACAACCTCCTCGTCTCCCAGCCTGAATCCGGCGAAGACGCCCTGAACATCGCCGAGACCCTCATCCGCTCCGGCGCGGTCGACGTCATCGTCATCGACTCCGTCGCCGCCCTCGTCTCCAAGCAGGAACTCGACGGCCAGATGGGCGACTCCACCGTCGGCGTCCAGGCCCGCATGATGAGCCAGGCCATGCGCCGCCTCACGGCCGCCATCAGCCGCACCAACTGCGTGGTGATCTTCACCAACCAGATCCGCGAGAAGATCGGCGTGATGTTCGGCAGCCCCGAGACCACCCCCGGCGGTCGCGCCCTGAAGTTCTTCTCGTCCGTCCGCATCGACATCCGCCGCATCGGCCAGATCAAGGAGCCTTCCGGCAAGGTCATCGGCAACCGCACCAAGGTGAAGGTCGTGAAGAACAAGGTCGCCCCTCCCTTCACGGAATGCGAGTTCGACATCATGTACACCGAAGGCATCTCCCGCTCCGGCTCCGTCCTCGACCTCGGCATCGAACACAAGATCCTCGAGAAGAAGGGCGCCTGGATCGCCTATAACGGCCAGCTCATCGGCCAGGGCCGCGAAGCCGCCAAGGACTACCTCATCAAGAACCCGAAGGTCCTCGAGGAACTCCAGAAGACCATCATGGACAAGGTCCAGGTCGTCGGTGGCATGACCCTCGGCGTCGGCGTCGCCGAGAACGTCACGGCCGAATAATCCATCGTTGTTGGCTAGCCATAGCGCGGGCCGCACGAAAGTGCGGCCCGTTTCTTTGGCGGGGCCCGCTCCGCTCAGCGCACCTCTTCGACCTTGAGGGTCGAATCGACGGGCTTGATCACGGCCTGCAGCGCGGCGGCCAGGCGGTCGAACTCGACCTGCGAGCTCTTCACGACGGCTTCCATGTCCTTCTTGGCTTCGGGGCTGCGGAAGAGCGTCTTGATCTGCTTGGTCTCGTAGGCCTGCTTCTCGGCCACGGCCTTCCAGATCTTGGCGAAGGCGGGGGAGGTCGGATTCTGCGGGAACTCGGCCGCGAGGTTCACGCCCTTGGCGAGCTGCGCCGCGGTGAAGATCTTGGAGGCGTCGCCCCAGGTGACCTTGAGCTGGGCGGTCTTGGCGCCGGCGACGCGCAGGGTCAGCCGGTTCAGCTTCTTCTGGAAGTCGGCCAAGGCCACGCCGGCGGCGAGGGTGCCGTCCTTGGTGACGTCGCCGGGCTCGAAGGAAGCCGGGAGCCGGAAGCTGCGCAGGGAGACGACGCCGCCTTCGGACTTCATGACGCGCTGGCCGTAACGGGCGTTCGCCTTGCCCGAGGCGAGGTCGACGTCGATCTGGCCGATGTCGCCGCGCAGGCCGAGGCCTTCGAGGAACGCGGTGGCCATCATGACGTGGCCGGCCCAACCGGGGTGCACGCCGTCCTTGCCCTCGAGCTTGAAGTCCTCGCCGTATCTGGCGCGGACCTCATGTCCCTTCACGAGCATCGGCCAGTAGACGTCGGCGAACGCGACCTGCTCGGCCTGCGCGACTTCGATGCCGATGTTGCGGAAGTTCAGCAGCGCGAGGTTGAGCTCCTGCCAGGTGCCCTTCGCGGACTTCACCCACGGCGGGACGGAATGGATCGTGCCGGACGAGCCGAGCACGACGCGCACGCCGGCTTCCTTGAACTTGCGCACGACCGCGGTCTGGTTCTGGCGGTAGGTCTCGGCGATGGCGCCATCCTTCGGGACGTACCGGAAATCGTTCATGCCGTAGCACGTGGTCGCGACGGTCGGCTTGAAGCGGAGCACGTCGTTGTCCATGCGCTTGAGGAAACCGCCGGCCTGTTCGCCGCTCCAGCCGTACTGGCGGACGGTGACGTGCAGGTCGGAGCGCGCGGCGACGATATAGGCCTCCATGAGCAGGCTGTACATCTTCTGCTCGGTGATGGAGTCACCACAGATGGCGAGGCGGTCGCCCTTCTGGAGGAGCGGCGCCGGCGTCTTGGGCGCAAGCAACCCGACGTATTCGGCCGGGACGATCTCCGGACGGGGCTGGGTTTGCTGGCAGCCGACGAGGCCGAGGCAGAGGAGCAGGAGCGCGTAGGGGTGTCGCATGGGGCGGTTGTAGCCGCCGACACGGGGAAAGCACTCCTGTTCCGCCCACCTGCTTGCTTTTCGCGGCCTTTTACTTCATATTGACCGTCCCCTGCGGTGTTCGACACCCGCGGCAGCCTCCCTTCCCTACGAACATAATATACGGGAGGTGCGACCCGACCGGCCTCGTCCGAGCCGTGGCAACGTACCGCCCACCTAAATCCAGGAACAAGTGGAGCTCCAATCGGAATCGGCACAGGTGGGGGACCTTTTGAAGCAGAGGACAGAGGACGGAGGGCAGATGACAGGCAGGGATGCGATGACCTCGCATCCGCCTGAGCTGGCCCCAAAAACAAAGGGAGACCGGCAACCGGAATGAATGCTACGGGCTTTAACTCCCCAGCCAACCATCCGGCCCCCGGCCTCCCGTTGCGTTGATGGCTTTACCTAACCGCCATCCGCTAACCGCCTCCCCCTTCTCTCAGCCCAACTTCAACTCGCCGCCGACGCAGAGACTCGGGTTGCCGAAGGTCTGCATCGGATGGCCGAAGCCCTTCGCGATCGCCATGAGCAGACGGTTATGGGGCTCCTTCTTGAACTTGAGGGCGCGTCCGGTCTTGAAGCCGAGGCCGCCGCCGATGAGCACCCACGGGATGTCCTCGTGGGTGTGGCTGTTGCCCTTGCCGAGTTCGTTGGTCCAGACGATGGTGGTGTTGTCGAGCATGTTGCCCTTGCCGTCCGGCTCCGGGGTCTCCTGCAGGCGCTTCGCGAGGAAGGCGATCTGCTCGGCGAACCAAGTGTTGATCTTGGTGAGCTTCTCGACCGAGCCGGTGTTGAGGTCCGGGTCGTGCGAGAGCGAGTGGTGTCCCTCGTCGATGCCGATCCACTTCATGCGGGCTCCGCCCACGGAGTTCGTGAACTGGAAGGTCGAGACGCGGGCCATGTCGTTCTGGAACGCGCTGATGAGCAGCTCGGTCTGCAGGCGGGTGATCTGCGGGATGCTGTCGTTGTCGAGCGGCACGCCGGGCTCCGGCGGATGCGGGACCTTGAGGGCCGTCTGGGACTGGCTCTCCTTGAGGCCGCGCTCGAGCTCACGCAGCGCGGTGGCATGCTGGTCGAGCAAGGCGCGGTCGCCCTGGTCGACGGCTTTGGCGACCTTGGCGATGTCGTCCTTGAGGCCGTCGAGGACGGACCCGAGGTTCTCGCCTTCCTTCATCGAGCCGTAGAGCTTGTCGAAGAGTTCGTAAGGGCTGGAGATGGGCGCGACGGGCTGGTTGGCGCCGGCGTAGCTCCAACGCGTCCAAGGGTCGGCGCGGTTGCCGACGGCGACGCCGATCTCGAGGGAGCCGAACCGCGTCTTGGTCGCAGGATTGGCCTGGAGATAAGTGCGGAGCACCTGGTCGACGGACGGGCCGCTGGCCCAGCCGGCCGGCGCGCCGCCGCCCCCCATGATGTTGCCGGGGAAGAGCTCGATGCCCGTGAGCAGGCAGCTCATGCCGCGCATGTGCGAGTCGCCGTCGCCGCGGACGCGATTGTTCACGCCCTTGAGCGTGAGCAGCTTGTCCTTGAACGGCTCGAAGGGCTTCATGATCGCCTTCAGCTGGAAGTTCGCGCCTTCCTCGTCGGGCCAGAAGGCGGGCGGGACGACGCCGTTGGGCGAGAACACGAAGATGACGCGCTGGCGGCGGCCAGGAGCGGGCTCGGCGGCGCCGAGCGTGGCAAGCCCGCCGAGGAGCGGGAGCGCGGCGGCCGAGAGGCCGAGGCGGCGGAGGAAATCGCGGCGATGTTGGAGGGTCATGGGCTTAGCGGGCGGAAGGGGCGGCGGGAGCGGGGGTGGCCGGGCCGAGGGCCGCGACGACGGCGACCTCGACGGCGAGGTTACGCACGTGGAAGTTATCGGCGCGGAACTTCTCGGTCAGCTGGCCGACGAGCTCCGGCGAGTAGGCGGCCGGAGGCTGCTTGACGAGGGAGTGGAAGAGGTTCCGCACGAAGCCGGCCTGGCCGGCCTGGCTTTCCGCGGCGTGCACGCCGACGTCGCGGGCGCCGGTCAGCTTCAGCACGGTGCCGTCGGCGGCGGTGTAATCCGAGACCGGGTCGACCGGCTTCTGGTTGTCGGTCGCGCGCAGGCGGCCGACGGCGTCGAAGCGCTCGAAGCTGAAGCCCAGCGGATTGATCGTGACGTGGCACGACATGCACGCGGGCTTGGAGGTGAGCTCGGCGACCTTCTCGCGCATGGTGAACGAGGGGTCGAACTTGTCGTCCATGAACGCGATCGCCATGGGCGGCGGCTTGAGCATGCGGCCCAGGATGTTGCGGGTCAGGAACACGCCGCGGTGGATCGGCGAGGTGGACTTGGTGTAGGAGAAGGTGGCGAGCACGTACGGGTGGGTGAGCACGCCCGCGCGGTCGGCGGCGTCCATCTTCACGGGCTGGAAGCCGGCGCCGGTCTCGACCTTCTGGCCGTAGAACTGCGCGAGGCGCTCGTTCATGAGGATGGTGTCGCCGAGGAGCAGCTGACGGTAGTCGGACTTCTCGGACCACACGATGCTTTCGGCGAAGAGATCGAGCGAGGTCCGCAGGTCCATGACGACGGCCTGGTCGAAGCCGGGGTATTCCTTCTGGTCCTTGGCGATCTCGGCGCCTTCCTCGACGTGCAGCCAGTCGTGGAGGAAGTCACGCAGCTTGGCCTTGGCGCGCGCGTCCTTCATCATGCGCCGGGCCTGGTCGCGCACCTGCGCGTCGGTCTTCAGCTGGCCCGCGGCGGCGGCCTTGAGGAGCGTCGCATCGGGGATGGAATCCCACAGGGCCAGGGCCAGGCGCGAGGCGACGGCGTAGTCGTCCTGCGGTCCGACGCCGGGATAGAGGAACGCCGGGTTGGAGAGCGTGAAGATGAAGGCGCGCTTGGCGGCGACCTCCGGGGCGACGTCGGCGGCGTAGATCGCCGCGAGGTCGGCCTTCTGCTCGTCGGTCAGCGGCCGGCGATAGGCGAGCTGGGCGAAGCGCAGCGAGAAGGCCTTGAGCTTCTCGGCGCGGTCCGGGGCGTCGGCCTTGGTGCCGGCGAGGGCGAAGAGCTGGGGGCCGACCTGGGCGGAGACCTGCAGCGCGCCCTTGGCGACGGCTTCGGTCCATTCGCGCGAGACGGAGGAGCCGCGCTCGTAGCCGATGCTGCCGTCATCGGGCGGCATCGGCACCGAGATCACATGGACGTGCGAAGACCAGGCCGGGGAGAGGTTGGCGCGGGGGACCAAGGTCCAGGCGCCGCCGGGCGGACGCCACTCGAGCTTCAGTCCGGCGGTCTTGTCCTTGTATTTGAAGAACTCGATCTTCACCGGGTAGCTGCGCCCGCCGAGGAGGAAGACCGGCGCCTGGGCCGACCGGGACTTGCCCGAGCTGACCCAGAGGTCGATGAGGGCGTTCTTCTCGTTGCCGTTGTCGGGGGGGTTCACGTACAGGCGCACGCCGTTAGGGGAGGTGATGCGGAACTCGTATTCGCCGGTGTCGGGCACGAGCACCGAGCCGAGCCAGTTGATGCTGAACTGCGCTGCGTAAGTGCCCTTCTCCGGAGCCTTGTCGCCGAAGTCGAAGTCGATGACGGGGTCGACCTGCTTCTTGAAGGTGGCCTCCGGACGGTTGCGGTCCGGCATCTTCGGGTCGCGCTCCGGACGCTCGCGGTAGGTCCCGGCGAGGCCGCCCGCCTCCGTCGTCGAAGTCGCGCCGCGGAGCGAGCCGAGCAGGTCGGCGATGCTCTCGCGATACTGCCGCACGGTGAGGTGGGCGACCTCGATGCGAGGGGGATGGTTCCGCGCCCGGGCCTCGGCGGAATAGAAGGCCTGGTGGATGTATTCGGCGGAGGCCGTCGCGTCGGCCAGGGAAAGAGTTCCCGGATCGTCCTCCGGCATCTCACGGGCGATGTACTTCGCCAGGGAAGCGACCGACTTCTCGCCGACGAGCGGCTCGTCGGCCTTCCCGGCGACGCCCTCGCCCACGGGACCATGGCAGCTCATGCAATCCTGACGGTAGACGGCCTCGCCTGAACGCGGGGAGGCGAGGTGCTTCTTGTGGTAGCGCTGGCCTTGGCGGGCGGCGAAGGCGAGGACGGACAGGACGACGACGGCGAGTCCGGCCTTGATGGTCCGGGAAATGGGCATGGGGACTGAGACTTCTCAGGACAACGGCAAGTTCCGCTAAATCAAGCCCGCCTCGCCGAAACTGAACCACCCTTTGCCCGCCGGATCCGCCTCCGGCCGGCCCACGACGACGTGGTCCAGCAATTCGACGCCCACCACCCTGCCCGCGTCGGCCAGCTGGCGGGTGACCGCCCGGTCCGCCGGGCTCGGCGTCGGGTCGCCGCTCGGATGGTTATGGGCGACGATGGCCGCCGAGGCCGCATGCTTGAGCGCATGCCGGAAGACCTCCCGCGGATGCAGGAGCGCGCTGGTCGCGGTGCCCGAACTGACCTCGTGCAAGGCGAGCAGGCGGTTGCGACGGTTCAGGCACAGCACCCAGCACTTCTCCACGGCGAGGCCGGCCGCGAACGGCTCGAGGCGCGCCCAGACCTTGGCCGGGGCGTCGAGCTTCTCGCCCGGATCCTGCGCGCGTTCGCGGATCCGCCGGGCGAGCTCCATCGCCGCGGCGAGCTCGGCGGCCTTGGCCGGCCCGAGCCCGTGGACGCGGCCGAAGTCGTGCGTGTCCCAGGTCGCGAGGGCCGCGAGCGTGCCGGATTCGGCCAGCAAAGCCGAAGCCACGACGGGCGCCGGAGCTCCCTTGGTGCCGGCGCCGATCAGGAGTTCGATGAGCTCGGCGTCGAGCAAGGCGCGCGGGCCGAGGCGGACGAGCCGCTCGCGCGGACGATCTTCAGGAGTCTGCATCCTCCGATGCCCGCCGCGGAGCACGCCGGGCACAAACCAGATTATGCCCCAGCGGAACCCTTCACCTGACGGAAGACGCTCCCTCAGCTCCTGATGGAATGCTCTTCGAGGAACGTGACACGGCCGGTCTTGATGTCGTACATCGAGCCGTGGATGGCGATCTTGCCCGCGGCCTCAAGCTCGCGCAGCGTGCGGCTGGCGGAGCGGATGTAGCCGATCGTGCGGGCCACGTTGCGCTTCGCCACGTCGTCCACGTAGATCAGCTTCGTCTCGCCGGTCACCCAGTCGCCGTGCGGCTTGGTGCCCGGCTCGATGGCCTTCTGGATCTCATTGACCAGCGCGTCGAGGTGCTCGCAGCCGGTGGCCTTGGAGGCCGTGCTGCCGGTCTCGAAGAGCTCGACCGCCGCCTTCACGGCGCCGCAGCTGGTGTGGCCCATGACGAGCACCAGGCGGGCGCCGGCCACGGCGCAGGCGAACTCCATGCTGCCGAGGACCTTCTCCTTGGCGACGTTGCCCGCGATGCGGATGACGAACGCGTCGCCCACGCCCATGTCGAAGATCAGCTCGACCGGACTGCGCGAGTCGATGCAGCTGAGGATCACCGCCATCGGGTATTGGGCCGCGGACGTCGCGTCCACCTGCCGGGCGAGGTCGCGCGTGAGCCGGCGGCCGGTCACGAAACGTTCGTTGCCCTCCTTGAGGAACTGCAGCACGCGCTCCGGGGTCAGCTGCGCCTGGACCTCGCGGGTGCTCACGTCCACGTATTGGATCTGATCCTCCATGACGTAGCGGTCCTTGAAGCCGACGAGGCTCACCTTCAGGTTGCGGGCGGGCGCGGTCTGGCGGCGGAAGTCGTCGATCAGGTCGAGGATGTCCGGGTCGATGTAGTCCGTGTTACGCGCGTCGAGCACGACCTGTCCGTTCACCGGCACGGAATCGAGCGCCTGCTCGAGGGCGGCCCGGTTGAGGAAGCTGACCTGGTTGGAAAGCTCGATGCGGAGGACCTCGCCGCTCACGTGCTGTTCCATGAAGCGCAGCAAGGGACGACGGTAGTTGCTGTGGAGGACGAAGGCCAGGCTGGTCGCCAGGCCGATGAGGACGCCCACGAGCAGGTCCGTGAACACGATGGCCGTGGTCGTGACGATGAAGGGGACGAACTGGGTGCGGCCTTCCGTCCACATCTGCCGGAAGAGCGCCGGGCTGGCCAGCTTGAAGCCGGTCACGATCAGCACGGCGGCCAGGGAGGCCAGCGGAATCTGGTTCAGCAAGCCCGGGGCGAGCAGCACCAGCAGGAGAAGCAGCACGCCGTGGAAGAAGGCCGAGAGGCGGGTCGCCGCCCCCGCGTTGAGGTTCACCGAGCTGCGCACGATGACCGAGGTGATCGGCAGGCCGCCGAGCAAGCCCGACACCATGTTACCGACGCCCTGGGCCATGAGCTCGCGGTTCGGCGGGCTCACGCGCTTGCGCGGATCGAGTTTGTCCACGGCCTCGAGGTTGAGCAGCGTCTCCAGGGAGGCGACGGCGGCGATCGTGACGGCGGCCATGATGATCGCGGGGTTGCCGAACGCCTTGAGGTCCGGGCTCGGCAGGACCTTGAAGAACTCGCCGAGGCTCGCCACGGTCGGCACCTGCACGAGGTGGGACGAGCCGATGGCCCACGCGCTGCCGGCCGCCTTCATCGCCAAGTTGGCCAGGACGCCGAGCACCACGACGACCAAGGGCGCCGGGATGAGCGAATGCTTCAGGCGGCTGCGGTCCCAGGCCAGCAGGACCGCCAGAGAAACGAGGCCGACGATCGTCGCGCCGGGTTCGAAGTTGAAGAGGGAGGAGAACAGTTCCGAAAGGGTGTTCTTTCCGTCCGGCTGCAGGAAGCCCATGTCGCCTTCCGGATCAGCATCGTGGCCGACCGCGTGCGGGATCTGCTTCAGGATGACGATCACGCCGATCGCGGCCAGCAGTCCCTTGATGACGTTCGAAGGGAAGAAGGCCGCGATGAAGCCGGCCCGCAGGGCGCCGAGCAGGATCTGGATCGCGCCCGCGAGGATGACCGCGACGAGGAACGCCTCGAAGGACCCGAGCGCCGCCACCTGCGCGAGCACCACCGCCACCATGCCCGCCGCCGGGCCGCTGACGCTGGTGTGCGAACCGCTCAGCCAGGCGACCAGCAGGCCGCCGACCACGCCGCTGACGATGCCCGCCAGCATCGGCGCGCCCGAGGCCAGGGCGATGCCCAGGCACAAGGGCAAGGCGACCAGGAACACGACCAGGCCGGCGCCCAGGTCCTTCGGCAGGGAGGCCCAGGCGTGGGCCGGGAGCGGGTTCGGGGCGGACGAAGTGGCGGGGCTTGCAGGCATGAGGGTTTGGGCTGGACGGTTCGTCAGGGGGTTAGAACCTGCAAGCCTGAGCGAATCTGACCTGATTCAAGTCATTTATTGCAAACAACCTGCGTCGAACCGGTCACTTTTCACCCCCTGCCATGCGCCCCGATCTCCTGCCCTCCGCCCTGCTCACCTTCGGCATGCTGGCGGTCTCGAACGTCTTCATGACCTATGCCTGGTACGGGCATCTGCGGACGATGCAGCAGAGCCCTTGGTGGGCCGCCGCCTTGGTGAGCTGGGGCATCGCCCTGGGCGAATACCTGATCATGGTGCCGGCGAACCGGTTGGGCCACGCCGGCGGCCTTTCCGGGGCCCAGCTGAAGATCCTCCAGGAATGCGTCACGCTCATGGTCTTCGTGCCTTTCATGATGATCTTCCTGGGTGAAAAGTGGAAATGGGACTATCTTTGGGCGTTTGGCTGCCTCCTGGGGGCGGTTTTCTTCGTCTTCCGGCCAGACCGAGGTTGAAACTCGGGTCAAGGCGCGGTGTATTATCCACAACATGAAGACAACCCTCCTCGCCCTGCTCGCCGCCACGTCGGTCGCCATGGCCGCCACGACTTCGACCAACAAGAAGCCCAGCGGACCCACGCCCCCCGGCGGCAACAAGACGGCCACGGCCGAGAAGAAGCCGGCCGGAGAGAAGCCCAAGAAGGAAGCCAAGGCCGAAGCCCCGGCCGCCGCCGAAGCCGCCGCCGCGCCCGCCTCGCTCGTCGTCCAGACCGTCGACGCGACGACCCAGATGGCGCTGGCCGCCGCGAAGGCCGCCGAAGAAGAAGCCGCCAAGCTCGCCGCGATCGGCACCGGCCAGGCCGCCGGCGCCGCCTCCAACGCCAAGCTGGCCGAAGCCGTCGTCGGCACGGGCGTCGTCGTCGCCAAGGAACTTTCCAAACCCAAGAAGGAGGCCGAAGGCGAAGAAAAGAAGCCCGAGCCCAAGAAGCCCGAGCCCAAGGCCGAGAAGAAGCCGGCCGGCGAGAAGCCGAAGAAGGCCGCCGGCGCCTGAAGGCTCCGGACAGCCCGCACGAGAAGCCCCGCCCGACGGGGCTTCTTCATGTCCGCCGCGGCAGGCTTGCAACTTCGCCCCGGGGCCGATGTTTTACCCATAACCTATGCGCCCGCTCGCCCTGTTCTTCGTCGCCGCCCTGGCCTTCGCCGCTGAACCTGCCAAGGAAGCCGCGCCGGTCTCTCCCGCCCCCGCCGCGCCCAAGCCGTTCTTCGATCCGGCCGCGCCCGCACCGACCGTCGACCCGACGCAGCCCGTGCCTGAACCGAGCATCGCGGCGCCGGAGAAGAAGAAGCCCGTCGTCCCGGAGCGGAAGAAGAAGAAAGAGAAGAAGTGAGGGGCGGGTTAAGGATGCGATGACATGGCATCCGCCGCACTGACCTAGGGAAAAGTGCAAATCGGCCTGCGGCCTGTGCAAAGGTGGATGCACGGCTCAAGGGGAGACCGGAAACCGGAATAGATGCTGCGGGTTTAATGAATGCCCCCAGCTGATCATCCGGTATAGGGTTTCCCTCTGAGCGCCGCCTCTCTGCCTTGGGCAGGGTCGGGACCGCGTCACGACATAGCTGCCTTGAGGTACGGCCAGCACTCCCCCGATACTCCATACTCGACACTCCATACTCTCATCAGGCCCTCCTGCCCTCGAGCCCTCGACCTTAGTCCACGAGGATCTCGCGGGGGCTGGAGCCGTTCTCGGGGCCGACGTAACCCTTCTCCTCCAGGATGTCCATGATCCGGGCGGCCTTGTTGTAGCCGATGCTGAGCTTGCGCTGGAGCATCGAGACCGAAGCGCGGCGGGTCTGCTTGATGATGGCCCAGCTCTGGGCCACCAACGGATCTTCGCCGCCCTCGCCGCCCTCGCCGTCATCCCCGCCTTCGGCGCCGTCCTTGATCGCCTTGATGACGTCCTGGGCGAACTCGGGCTTGCCGTTCTTCTCGGCCAGGAACTCGACGATCGCGGCGACTTCCTGCTCGCCGACGAAGGCGCCCTGCACGCGGTTCAGCGTGGCGCTGCCCGGAGGCACGAAGAGCATGTCGCCGCGGCCGACGAGCGTCTCGGCGCCGCCGCGGTCGAGGATGGTGCGCGAGTCGATCTGCGAGGAGACCTTGAAGCCGATGCGCGTGGGCAGGTTGGCCTTGATGAGGCCGGTGATGACGTCCGTCGACGGACGCTGCGTGGCGAGCACGAGGTGGATGCCGGCGGCGCGGGCCAGCTGGGCGATGCGCGCGACCGAGGTCTCGATGTCCTGGGCGGCGACCATCATGAGGTCCGCCATCTCGTCGATGATGCAGACGATGTAGGGCAGCTTCTCCGCCGGGACGCGTACGCCGTCGTCGACGACCTCCTCGGCGGCGGCCGCCGCGGCGGCCTGCTCCTCGGCGCTGAGCGGGAGCTCCTCCTGCTTGGGCGCGCCGGCCTCCTTGGCGATCTTGGCGTTGAAGCCGGTGATGTTCTTCACGCCGCACTTGGCGAAGATCTTGTAGCGGAGGGACATCTCCGCGATGAGCCACTTGAGGGCGGCGGGCACGCGCTTGGGGTCGGTCTCGACCGGGATGAGGAGGTGCGGCAGGTTGTTGTAGATCTGCAATTCGACCACCTTGGGGTCGACCATGATGAAGCGCAGGTCCTGCGGCGTGCAGCGGTAGAGGAGCGAGACGATGACCGAGTTGATGCAGACCGACTTGCCCTGGCCGGTCGCGCCAGCGATGAGCGCGTGCGGCATCTTGGCGAGGTCCTGGATGACGGGCTTGTTCGTGACGCTGTCCACGCCGAGCACGACGGGGAGCTCCATCTGGGCGTCGGCCCAGGCCTTGGATTCGATGATCTCGCGGAGGAGGACGTCCTTGCGGCTCTTGTTCGGGATCTCGATGCCGACGGTGCCTTTGCCGGGGACGGGCGCGAGGATGCGCACGGCCTCGGCCTCGAGGTTCATCGCGATGTTGTTCGAGAGGTTGGAGATCTTCTCCACGCGCACGCCCGGGGCGGGCTTGATCTCGTAACGCGTGATGGAAGGACCTTGCTGGATGCCGACGTCGACGCCGTTGGCGGGGTCGACCGGGACGCAGTCGACCTTGAACTGCTTGAGGGTCTCGATGAGGTCGGCGGCGCGCTTGCGGAAGTCCTCGGGCGGGAGCTTGGAGCCCGCGACGGGCTCGTTGAGCATGCGGAGCTCGGGGAAGACGTAGTCGCCGCGCTTCTTGACGACCTGGCTGGCGCGGGCCTTCTCGATCTTGTCGGGCTGGACGACGAGCACCTTGCCGGCGTTGGGACCCAGCGGTTCGGGGGCCTTGCGCGGAGGCCTGGCGGCCTCCTCCTCTTCTTCGTCCTCTTCCTCTCCTTCGGCGTCCTTCTTCGGCTTGGTCTTCTCGACCTTCGGGGCGTCGGAGGAAATGGTCACGCTGGCCGGCTCGACGAGGTCGGGGCCGACGTCCTCGTCGTCCGCCGGGCCTTCGTGCGGAGTGTCCACGACGGCGGTCTTCGTGACGGGCTTGGCGGTCTCCTTCGGCTGCGGGACGGGCATCACGGCGCCCACGACTTCGGCCTGCTTGCGGCGGAGCTCGGCGGCCGCGGCGTCGCGACGGCGCTGTTCCTCAGCGGACTTGAGGGCGGCGGACTTGCGCTCGGCGTTCCAGGCGCCGAAGGCGTCGCGCATCTCGGCGATCCAGGAGGCCAGCGTGGCCTTGGGGTCGTCGGCCAGCGCGCCGAGGAGGCAGAAGCCGTAAGGGAAGACGAGGATCCAGGTGCCGTAGTCCAGGTAGGGCTGGAAAAGGTGGGAGTAGAGCAGGTTGCCGAGCACGCCGCCGGGACCCTTGGGGTCGAAGGCGGCCGTGGCGTCGGGCGAGGTGCCGAGCCAGAGCGTGAGGATCGGCGTGAACAGGATGATGCACAGCGCCATCAGCGTGACCTTGACCGGCCAGAGCGTGTGCGCGCGCTGGTTGAGCGCGAACCAGGCCGCGGCGAAGAGGAAGAACGGGACGAAGAATCCCGCGTAGCCGAAGAGGCTGAACAGGATCACGGAGAGGCTCGCGCCCAGCACGCCGCAGGTGTTGTCCGTAGGCGGGGCGACGGTGTCGGACGGCGGCAGCCAGCTGCGGTCGGTGCCGGCGTGGGTGATCATCGCGACCACCAGGAAGGCGGCGACGAGCGCGAGCACGACGGCGAGGATGGGTCGGCTCTCGCTGGCCGGACGGGCGAGCGTGGCGGAACGTTTGCGGGCGGGAGCAGGCATGGTTATTCGCCGAAGAGGGTGCCTTGCGAAGCGGCGTCCGCGGCGCCGGGAGGCGCGGGGTCGGCGTGCAGATGGCGGGGCGGACGGGTGACGCGCGCGGCGAGGGCGCGGGCGCGTTCCTGGGCGAGGCGCTCGACCATGCCGGCGAGGGCGTGGCGGATCCACTTCGGGGTGAAGGAGGCGGCGGAGTAGTCGCACGGGCCGTAGCCGTGCACGCGGCCGGCCTGCAGGAGCGCGTCGTTCTGCGCGAACTCGGCCTCGCTCTCGGGGACATAGACGGCGAAGGCCTTGCCGCCGTTCTTGCGGAGGAGCGAGAAGACCGGGACGTCGCTCGGCCCGTCGGCGACGTAGATCATGTTCTCGAAGGGCACGCGCCGGTCCTCGGGGCGGACGACGGCGTTGACGTCGATCTCGGCGTTCTTGTTGGAGCCCTTGTTGATCTCGAAGAGGAAGCGGGTCTTGATGGTGTTGTCGACCATCGCGGCGACCTGGGTGATCTCGGTGGGCAGGTCCAGCGAGAGCTCATCCTGCTTCGTGAAGTGCGGGGGCAGCGGGTGTTCGAGGAACTCGCAGCCGTAGATGCCGTCGCAGTGCGCGGCGAGCGACGTGCCGCGGATCATCTCCGCGAGGCCGGTGCTGATGACGTAATGCTCGAGGACGACCTCGAGGTTGTGCTTCCGGCCGAGCTCGCGGACGTGCTCCTTCAGGGCGGGGAAGAACTGCGGCAGGCCCGGGCAGAGCGCGATCTCGGCGCCGAGCTCGCGGAGGCGGCGGTTGGTCAGGCCCTTCATGAGGCCGGACTTCACGTAGCTGAGCAGGTGGTTGAGGTAGACGGAATCCTTGGGCGTCCGGATGCCCTTGCGCGCGTACAGGGCCGGCAGCTGGTTCGTCTCCTTCCAGAACTGCTCCTCGTCGACGCCGTAGGCCCGGAAGAGCGGGGTCTGCATGTACCCGGGACAGAGGGTCTTGTCGAAGTCCCAGACGCAGGTGAGGACGTGGGTGCCGCGCAACGCGGGTTCCTTGGGCAGCATGTCGTACGGAAAAGGGATGAAGGTCGGGCTTGCGGCGGGGAGCCGGCCGCACTCCATTGAATAACGAACGGACGACCTCTGTCCAAGCCCGATTAACCCTCTTCGCCGATGTCCGCCGACCCCCTCCGCCCCGACCTGACCGGCTTCCGCCGCCGCCTGGCCGAGCTCGAGGGGCTGCTCGCCGACCCGGCGACGTTCGCCGACAACCGCCGGGCGGCCGCCCTCGGCGCCGAGCTCCGCTTCACGTCCAAGGCCGTCAAGGCCGACGACGCGCTGACGGCCCTGGAAAAGGAGCTCGCGGAGGCCCGGACGATGGGCGCCGAGGCCGACGCGGAGCTCCGCGCGATGGCCGCCGACGAGGTCGCCCGCCTCGCCCCGGCCGTCGAGGCGGCCCGGGAGCAGCTCATCCGGGCCATCATCCCGCCCGATCCGGATGATTCTCGTAATGCTCTTGTAGAAATCCGGGCCGGGACGGGGGGCGAGGAGGCCTCCCTCTTCGCCGCCGAACTCCTCCGCGCCTACACCCGGTTCGCCGAGAAACGCGGCTGGAAGCACGAGCTGATGTCCCTCTCGCCCTCCGACCTGGGCGGGGTCCGCGACGCGGTCCTGCTCGTCGAAGGCGAAGGCGCGATGGCCCACCTCCGCCACGAGGCCGGCGTCCACCGCGTCCAGCGCGTGCCCGCCACCGAGGCCTCGGGCCGCGTCCACACCTCCGCCGCCACGGTCGCGGTCCTCCCCGAAGCCGAGGAGGCCGAGGTCGTCCTCAAGCCCGAGGACCTCGACATGTCCGTCGCCCGCGCGAGCGGCGCCGGCGGCCAGCACGTCAACAAGACGGAGTCCGCGGTGCAGATCATCCACAAGCCGACGGGGCTCATGGTGTACTGCGCCGACGAACGCTCCCAGCTGCGCAACCGCCAGAAAGCCCTCCGCGTCCTGCGCTCCCGCCTGCTGGACCTGACCCGCGCCAAGGAACGCGAGGCGCGCGCCCAGGACCGCAAGACGCAGGTGGGCTCGGGCGACCGCTCCGAACGCATCCGCACCTACAACTTCCCGCAGAACCGCATCACGGACCACCGCATCGACCTGACGGTGCACGGCATCGAGCAGGTGCTCGAAGGCGACCTCGACGCGCTCATCGACGCGCTGTTCGACGCCGACCTGCGCCGTCGCGCCGAAGCGATCACTCAGCGCTGAGGCGGAGCCGGGCGCGGTCAGGCCCGACGAGCAGGTCGCCGGCCGCGGGGTCGCCGTCGTCGAGCCACGCGTCGACGACCCG
This sequence comes from Verrucomicrobiota bacterium, assembly GCA_030834165.1. GTDB lineage: Bacteria > Verrucomicrobiota > Verrucomicrobiia > Opitutales > UBA953 > UBA953. The sequence continues at coordinate 6,714 of JAURFU010000027.1, read as the reverse complement.
GAGGCAGCGCTCGTAAGGCTGGCCGGCCTCGGCCGGGGTGAACACGATGGCCGGACCGCCCTGGGCCTTGCCGGCCACGAAACGCCAGGCGCCCGGAAGCGGGCACGCCGCGAGCAGTTCGCGCAGACGGCCCGTGCGCGCCGCGTCGAGCATCCCCGCGGGGTCGCCGTCGGGCGGCCAGGCCCCGCGTTCGAGGCGCGCCGTGAGCACGACGGCCCGCGCCTCGGCGAAGACCTTGTTCACGCCGTTGGCCGGACGCTGCTGCGGGATGATGAGCAGGCCTGCGCCGAGCAGGCCGAGGAAAAGACCGCTGACGCCCATCTTGAAGCCGGCCGACGCCCGTCCCTCCGCCGGAGGCTGCAGGGGGATTTCGGCGATGCGCCCGGACATCGCCTGCACGATGCCGGCGGGCCGCCGGCCAGCAAGCCCGGACCCGCCCGACGCTTCCGCCTTGGACTGCGGCCGCTTCCCCGCTTGATTGGACGGATGGACGCGGACCATCTCCAACGCTTCGCCGGCATCGGCCGCCTCTACGGGCGCGCCGGCATGGAGCGGCTCGCGCGTTCGTCCTTCCTCGTCGTCGGCCTCGGCGGCGTGGGCTCCTGGACCGTCGAGGCCCTCGCGCGCTCCGGCGCGGGCCACCTCGCCCTCGTCGACGGCGACGCGGTCTGCGTCTCCAACACCAACCGCCAGCTGCACGCGGTGGCCGGCAACGAAGGCCGCCCGAAGACCGAGGCGGTCGCCGAACGCGCCCGCGCCATCCACCCCGCCGTCCGCACGACGCTGCACCAGCGCTTCCTCTCCCGCTTCAACCCGCACGAGGTGCTCGCCGGCTTCGACGGCGTGGTGATCGACGCGATGGACGCGTTGTCGCCGAAGTGCGGGCTCATCGCCGAGGCGGTGAACCGTAAGCTGCCCGTGGTCACGGTCGGAGGCTGCGCGGGCCGGCTCGACGGCACCCGCCTCAAGGTCACCGACCTGCGCGATTCGCGCGACGACCCGCTGATGATGCTCGTGCGCAAGCGCCTGCGCCAGAACTTCGACTTCCCCCGCGGCAAGACGCCCTTCGGCGTGTCCTGCGTCTGGTCCGACGAACCGTTCACGCAGCCGGCGGACTGCGAAGGGCTGCCCGGCGGCGAGCTCCCCGAGGGCGAGGACCTCCGTCCGAACTGCGAATGGGGCTACGGCACCGCCGCCCACGTGGCCGGCGCGTTCGGCCTGGCCGCCGCGGGCGAGGCCCTGCGCCTGTCGCTCCTACGCCCCGAATAGGCGCGCGAAGTTCGCCGTGGTCAGCGCGGCGGACTGCTCCGGCGTGACGCCCATGGTGCGCGCGAGCTCGGCGTTGTTGCGCACGAGGTTCGAAGGATGGTTCTGCTCCGTGCCGTCGGCGGCGGGCGCGAGCTCGCGCAGGCGGAACTCCGGCGAGGGACACAGCGCGGGGGCGTCGGTCTCGACCAGGATGCGCTCGCGGGGGATGGCCGCGGCGAACTGCGCGCGCAGGTCGGCCTTGCGCGGGATGAGGTGATGCGCGCTGAAGGAGAAATAAGCGCCGAGCTTCGCGAGTTCGGGCACGAGTTCGACCGGGCCGTTCCAGCTGTGCAGCAGGAAGCCGCGCCGCGGGAGTTCGGCCGCACGCAGGATGTCCATCAGCGGCCCGATCGCCTTGACGGCGTGGATCGTGAGCGCGCGGTCGAGTTCGACGGCGAGCGCGAGCTGCGTCCGGAAGGCCGCCTCCTGGGCGACGGGATCGCCATCCTTCACCCGGCGGTCGAGGCCCATCTCGCCGACGCCGGCGGTCGGGTGCGCGCGCAGGACCGCGCGCAGCTCCGCCTCCCAGCCCGGCGGCGCCGTCGGGACATCCCACGGATGCAGGCCGAACGAGACGCGGTTACGCGGGTCGCGCCGGGCGAGGGCGGCCACGTCCGGCCAGTCGGCGGGCGCGCTGCCGTTGATCATCGCCTGGCCGACGCCGTCCGCCCGCGCCTGCTCGACCGCGGCGTACGGGACCTCGGCGAACTGATAGTGGCAATGGGCGTCGCGCAGTTCCATCGGTCCGACGGAGGGTGACCGCGGACGCCGCCGCCTCAACGACGAACCACCTTGCCCTGTCGCCCCGCCCTGCCCTATCTCCGTGGCAGGATGAAGACGCCGCCCCTGCCCGCCGAAGCGCTGATGACCGTCGCCGGCCTGCCCTACCCGCTCAAGGCGAAGGGCAAGGTCCGCGAAGTCTTCGACCTGGGCTCGCATTACCTGATCGTGGCGACCGACCGGCTCTCGGCTTTCGACGTGGTGATGCCCAACGGCGTCCCCGGCAAAGGCATCCTGCTCACCCAGATCAGCCTCTGGTGGTTCGACCAGGCGCGCCTCGTCTTTCCGACCCACCTCGTGCCGGACCATGCGCAGGCCCTCGCCATGGCCCTGCAGGGCCATGAGCACCTGATCCCCCGCTCGATGCTGGTCCGCAAGCTGGAGCCCCTGCCGGTCGAGGCGGTCGTCCGCGGCTACCTGGCCGGGGGCGGCTTCAAGGAGTACCGCAAGACCGGCGCGATCCTCGACCACGCCCTGCCGCCCGGCCTGCTCGACGGCTCGAAGCTGCCGCAGCCGATCTTCACCCCTTCGACCAAGGCGGCCGAAGGCCACGACGAGGCGATCACCCGCGCCCGCTGCGGCGAGATCCTCGGCGAGAAGGTCTTCCGTACGATCCAGGAGACGTCCCTCGCGCTCTACCGCATGGGCGCCGAACGCGCCGCCAAGGCCGGCGTCATCCTCGCCGACACGAAGTTCGAATTCGGCCGCGCCCCGGACGGTTCGCTCGTGCTCATCGACGAAGTCCTGACGCCCGACTCCTCCCGCTACTGGCCCGCCGACACCTGGCAGCCCGGCCGCGCCCAGCCTTCCTACGACAAGCAGTTCGTCCGCGACTGGCTCGAAGCCCAGCCGTGGGACAAGACCGCGCCGGGTCCGTCCCTGCCGGACGAGGTCGTGCGGAAGACGCAGGCCCTCTACGCGGAATGCCTCGAGCGCCTGACTTCGTAAGATCGTCACGAGGGCCGGAGGACTTGAGGGCCGGAGGGCCCGAGGGAGGAACTGAGAGTATGGAGTATCGAGTATCGGGGGAGTGCTGCCATGGTAGGGTCGGGACCGCGTCACGACATAGGTGCTTGATGTGTTCCCAACCGCCTACCGCTAACCGCTGATACCTGTCACGGGTGACGGGTGACAACCCCCGGGGCATCAGCCTTTCGGGAGTCGGCCGTTCGGCCTTCAGTAGCCGGCTCCAGCCACCCGCGGCTGGTGGCCGAGATGCCGGAGCCTGAGTTCCCGATGCCCATGGCCATCACCCGTCACCTGGAACGTCTCTCACGTTTGCACCTTTGCACAGGCCGTGGGTCGATTTGCACTTTTGCGCCTAGGACAGCACGTGGTGCCGTCCCTACCTATGCCGGGAAACCGCGGTCGACAGACGGGGTCGGGCGGGTTAACAAACTTCCATGAAGCCGACGTTCCTCATCGCCTTGCTCCTCGCTTCCTCCGCCTTCGCGGCGCCGGAGCCGAAGTTCCGCGCCGAGGAGATCGGCAAGGTCGACATCGGCTACGGCCTCGCGATCGCCGACGTCGACGGCGACGGGAAGAAGGACATCATCCTGGCGGACAAGTCCACCATCCAGTGGTATCGGAATCCGACCTGGCAGAAGCACGTCATCGCCGAGAACCTCACCAAGGAGGACAACGTGTGCGTCGCGGCGCAGGACCTGGACGGCGACGGCAAGGCGGAGATCGCCGTCGGCGCCGGCTGGAATCCCGGCGACACCGTGAAGAGCGGCGCGGTGTTCTATCTCGTCGCGCCGGCCGACCGCACCCAGAAATGGGAAGCGGTGAAGCTGCCCCACGAACCGACCGTCCACCGGATGGCCTGGGTGGAAGTCACCCCGGGACGTCGCGACCTCCTCGTCCAGCCCCTGCACGGAGTGGGCAACAAAGGCGGCGTCGGCGCGGGCGCCAAACTGCTCGCCTACCGCCGGCCAGCCGACCCCAAGGGCGAATGGAAGACCGAGGTCGTCAACGACGTCGGCCATCTCACGCATAACCTCGACACCGTCCGCTGGACGCGCTCTCAGCGGCAGCAGGTCCTGAGCGGATCGAAGGAAGGCATCTGGCTCAACTCCTTCGCCGACGGCGCGTGGCAGAAGCGTCAGCTCGCCACGGAGCCGGTCGGCGAACTCCGCAGCGGCCGCCTGCATGCGGGTTTCTTCATCGCGACGATCGAGCCCTTCCACGGGAACACGGCGGCGGTGTACAAGCTGACCGACGGCGTCTGGCTTCGCCAGCAGGTCCTCGACGGCTTCAAGGACGGGCATGCGGTCGCCTGCGCCGACTTCCTGGGCACCGGCACCGACCAGGTCATGGTCGGCTGGCGCGGAGCCGACCCCGGCATCCGGCTGCTCACCCCGCTCGACGACGCCGGGAAGACCTGGCGGACGAGCGTCATCTCGACGAAGGAGATCGCGGTCGAGGATTTCAAGGCCGCCGACCTCAACGGCGACGGCAAGACGGACCTCGTCGTGGCCGGCCGGCAGACGAAGAACCTGATGATCTTCTGGAACGACCGCTGAGGCGCCCCGGACGGACATGAAAAAGCCCTCGCAAGAGGGCTTTTTGCTTTCAGGAAATAGTCCGACTAGGATTCGAACCTAGACAAGGAGAATCAGAATCTCCTGTGCTACCATTACACCATCGGACTGTCCTGAGTCGCCTGACGATGGGACTCCCCGGCGGTTCGTCAAAAAGAAAGCAGCGGCCGGAAAGGCCGAAAAAGCCTCAAATGAGAGGCCCAGTGGCTCGGTTGACCCGTTGACAAGGGAAGCAACGAGCGGGGTCGCGGCCGCGTCAAGGCAGGGGCGCGATTTATCGCGCCCTCTTCGGAGGAGTGCGCGGCGCAGCCACGCCCCTGCCTTAATACACGGTTGAGCGAGGTCGCGCGACCCGACCCCAGGCCATCGCTTTCCCGAAGCTCCACACGCTCGATCCGTCCCGCCGGAGAGCATCCTCGCAGACTTTCAGGCGACGGAGGCCGCCGCGAGCGCCAGGAAGGTGACGGCGTCGACGAGCGCCCGGCGACGTTCCGCATGCCGGCCGCCGCCGGCGCCGAGCAGCATGAGCACGCCGACACCGGCCGCCGCCCCGATCGTCAACGCCCCGGGAGCCATCCAGGCGACGACCGTCGCGCCGACCGCCGTGGCGGCCAGCCAGCCGCGCGGCCCGCGCTCCGTCGGTTGCTCCGCTCTCCGGATGGCCAAGAGATTGGCGAACGCCAGCAGGGCGACCGCGGCCTGGCTCGGCGGCGGCCAGGCTTCGCCCCAGCCGGCGAGCGCGACGAGCAGCCAGACGACGCACCACGCCCGACCCGTCCAGCCGATCCGCAGCCAGCGGCCGCCGAAGATCGCCGCCAAACCGAGCGGCAGCCAAGGCGCGGAGCCGCCCAGCGCTTCCGCCCAGGTCGAAGGGACGCGCGCGCCGCCCAGCACGGCGCCGAGGCCGACGAGCACGGCGATGACCATGAAGACGGGGCCGAGACGACCGGCGAAACCGTGCCGCCAGGTCCGGACCTCTCCCTCGCAACGGGCGTCGAGCCACCGGTCCAGGAGATATCCGGCCCAGACCAGGGCGCAGGCGAGGAGCGTATCGGCGAACCGCGAAGAACCCGGCCGGCCGGCGGCGGCCCGCGCGAGGACGACGAAGGCCGGCCCGTCCAAGGACAGCATGGTCGGTCGCGCCCACCAGGGGGCCGGCTCGGGCGGCGCCATCAGCCGCGACGTCCCGGCGCCCTCGCCGCGACGGCCTTCATGCGGCGCAGGATCTCGCGCAGGCGCTCGCGGGGGCAGCCGAAGTTGAGCCGCACGTGACCGGGGACGCCGAAGTCGGCGCCGTTGCTCAGGCCGACGCCGCCCCGCTCGAACTCGGCGTACGCGTCCTCGTAGCCTAGGGCGGTGACGTCGAGCCATGCGAGGAAGCTGGCCTGCGGACGCTGGCGCAGCACGACGCCGGGCATGGACTTGAGCTCCTGCTCGATGAGGTCGAGGTTGCCGCGGAGATATTCGACGCACGCGAGGCGCCACGGCTCGCCGTGGTCGAACGCAGCCTGGGTGGCCGCGAGGCCGAACATGTTCTGGTCGAGCGAGAGGCCCTGGAGGACGCGGCGGAAGCGCGTGCGCAGGCCGGCGTCGGGGATGATCGCGAAACCGCAGGTGAGGCCGGCGATGTTGAAGGTCTTGCTCGCGGCCATCAGGGTGACCGTGCGCGCGGCGAGGTCCTCGCCGAGCGTGGCGAAGACGACGTGCTGCGCGGCGGGATCGAGCACGAGGTCGCAGTGGATCTCGTCGGAACAGACGATGAGCTCATGCTTGCGCACGAGGGCGGCGAGACGGTCCATCTCGCCGCGGTCAAAGACGCGCGCGAGCGGGTTGTAAGGATTGCAGAGGAGGAGCACCTTGGCGTGCGGCTGCGCGCAGGCGGCCTCGAGCCTGGCCCAGTCGAACGTCCAGCGTCCGCCCTCGAACACCATCTCGAGCTTGAGCGGATTGCGCTCGGACAGGACCGGCGCGGTCATGAAGGGCGGGTAGACGGGCGTGGTGGTGACGACCGATTCGCCCGGCTTGCTCGCGCAGCGGATGGCGGCGTGGATGCCCGGCACGAGCGAGCACATGAACGTGATCC